>WGBH01000269.1 GCA_015494435.1 Thiotrichaceae bacterium
TGATCAAAAACAATACAGAGCATGTGTAAATGTAAAGCATTCAATCATCTGACTGACAGATGGTTGCTAAAACTATTCTATACTTACGGAAACTCCGAGTAATTTATAATGGAATATAAGAGATAATCAAGATGAAAAAGATGCCAGTTATGAAAATATTTTATCTATTATTAATTATCACTTCCTCAGTGATGGCTAATGATGAATCTATACAACAAATTACTAATGTGAAAAGTTGGGATAGTTTGAGTCTTCGTTCGGCACCAGGTTGTTGCCGAGCTTTAAAAATTAATTAGAAAGCGTAGGAATGTACATGTTCATTAATTATTTGCAACTTCCTTAATAGCGATTGATTTAGGGGTGACTACACCTAAGGACATTACCATTTTAAGCGCATCTTCTACATCCATATCTAATTTTTTCACATCTTTTTCTGGCATCATTAAAATATAACCAGAAGTGGGGTTGGGTGTTGTTGGTACAAAAATAGTTAATAGTTTTTTCTCAGATAGTTGGTTGAATTCATGTGGGCTATCACTGGTTTGAAAACCTATTGTCCAGATGCCTTTGCGGGGATATTCTATTAAGACCACCTGACGAAATGAGTTTTTATCGGAGGTTAGAATCGTTTCTGTGACTTGCTTGAGCGCAGAATAAATACTTCGTACTAATGGGATGCGTTCTAGAAAATCTTCTCCCGATAAGACAAGGCGCTTGCCTGCAAAATTCGTGATAACAAAACCAGAAATAAAGACAAATAAGGTGGTTAGAATAATGCCTAACCCTGGAATATCAAAACCAATCAGTGTCTCAGGTCGTAATGCTTGGGGCAATAATAAGAGTGTCTTATCTAATAAATCGACCAATAACTTAATCACTAAAATAGTGATTCCCAGTGGCACCCAAACAAGTAGTCCTGCAATTAAGTATTTTCTTAGTTTTGTCAATATCATTTAATATCATCCAATGTAGCGTTTATTTTTTGAACTTTGATTATAGCATTGTCCTTAGTCTATTTTCTGGTAGGATATTGAGCGCGAATCTTTAATTTTTTTTAGTTTCCATAAAAAATAGTACTTATATAGTTTTTATGACAGTTCTAAAAGAACTAAGTTTTCTTTTCAGGGATAAATAATGCGTACAGTTCTCGTGACAGGTTGTTCTAGTGGTATTGGCTATTGCGTTGCCAAAGGTTTAAAAGCGCGTGGTTATAATGTTTATGCAACTGCGCGTAAACAAGAAGATGTTGATCGTTTGATTTCAGAAGGGCTGAAGTGCTTGCGCCTTGATTATGCAGATTCAGAAAGCGTACAAGATTTAGCAAATGAGTTATTGTTGTTAGTTGGTTCTGAGTTATATGCTGTATTTCATAATGGGGCTTATGGTCAGGCGGGTGCGGTAGAGGATTTAAGCCGAGCCACAATAGAAAAACAATTTGCCACCAATGTCTTTGGTTGGGTTGAGTTAAATAATCGTCTGATTGATATGATGCGACAAAACAATCGAGGACGAATTATTTTTAATAGTTCTATTTTAGGGTTGGTTTCGCTACCTTTTCGCGGCGCTTATAATGCTAGCAAATACGCCATAGAAGGTTTTGCTGATACATTACGCTTGGAGCTAAGCAATACAGAGATTAAAATATCACTGATTGAACCTGGGCCGATTGAAAGTAAATTTCGAGCCAATAGCCTAGTGACGCTTAAAGAAAATATTAATATGGACGGCAGTGTGCATCGGGATTTATACAAAAAAAGCATCAAGAGATTGGAGAAAAAAGGCGTTGCTGTTCCCTTTACTTTGCCGCCCGAGGCGGTCTTGAAAAAGGTTATTCATGCCCTAGAAAGCCCCAATCCCAAAGCACGTTATTATGTCACCTTTCCTGCCCATTTATTTGCTATGTTGCGGCGTTTATTGCCGACTAAATGGTTGGATAAGGTATTAAGTAGGGTAGGAGAATGAGTTATTTAGAACGGGTACAAGCCTGTCATCAATTTGATCGCAGTGAATATCTGGATTTTATGATAGGCGATGAAATAATGGGACTGACTCGTCCTCAATTTGCACAGCAGTTAATACGCTGGGAGAATGTGTTTCAGCTTAAAAATAATCAGCTACTTTTGAACCCTGATTTAATCAATTTTGAGCAACGCACGCAAGCAGTTGCACCGATTATGGAGCAGTTACATCAAGAAGGGATTATTCCAGGATGGGTAGATGAGCTTTACGCCGTTTCACATTGCTTTGATGAACCACCTCGCATGGCAGTGGAACGTGCTACGGCATCCTTTTTGGGTATTCGTGGTTACGGTGTTCATATTAATGGTTTGGTGCAAAAATCAGATGGGATTTATAACTGGGTTGCAGTACGCTCACGCGATAGAGGTTTTTGTCCAGGACAGCTTGACCAAATGGTTGCAGGTGGTCAGGGGATTGGCATTAGCTTAATGGAAAATGTGATTAAAGAATCGAAGGAAGAGGCGAATATTGACAAAGATATTGCCAGTCAAGCGAAGCAACGAAGCACCTTGAGTTATTGTAGTGCTTCAAGTCATGGGCTTAGTATGAATACTCTATTCAACTATGATCTGTGGCTACCTGAAGATTTTACGCCTGTTAATACAGATGGGGAGGTGGATGAGTTTATTTTAATGCCATTAGCAAAAATGGCAGAAATTATTGACAGTAGTGAAAAGTTTAAAAGCAATTGTAATTTAGTTAATATCGACTTGCTGATACCCGCAGGTATTATTACAGCTTCTCATCCTGATTTTAACGCCATCACAACATTGCTTTATTCTCCTGCAATAAAACTCTAAATTAAGGTACACCATGTTTTTAACCGATGCATCAATAGCAACAACTCCGCTGATTCCTTGTCATAAAAAGGAGCTTAAAAGTTATATTAAACAACAATCAAGCACTGTAAAACGCTGGATAAAACAAGCAGATTTTGAAGCAAAAAAAGGAAGTTTTTGTCTGATCCCAAATAAAAAAGGAGAAATAGATCACGTCCTCTTTGGTATTGATAATGAGACTGAATACCGTTGGGCTTTATCGACATTGGCAGAAAAATTACCCTTAGGGCATTACCGCTTAGAGGCAGATTGGTCTAAAGAGCAACAACAACAAGCGGCCATCGGTTGGGGCTTGGCTTGCTATCAATTTGAGCGTTATAAACAATCAGATCGTATTGCACCTTCTTTGTTAGTAGAAAAAAAATCAAAGCGCATTAAAGCGTTTGTGGCTGCGGTTAAATTAGTGCGAGATCTAGTTAATACACCCGCCGCCGATATGATGCCGCAAGACTTAGCCACTGTTGCCAAAGCCTTAGCGAACCAATTTGATGCGAAATTTAAACAAATTAAAGGGGATAATTTATTACGAAAAAACTACCCTTGTCTCCATGCGGTAGGGCGAGCAAGCTCACATGAACCCCGTTTGATCCGTTTAAAATGGGGCAATCCATCAGACCCTAAAGTTAGTTTAGTGGGTAAAGGGATCTGTTTTGATACAGGTGGATTAAATTTAAAACCGTCTCAATTTATGCGCTTTATGAAAAAAGATATGGGAGGGGCTGCCCATGTCTTAGGTTTAGCACAACTGATTATGACCCTTAATTTACCTATTTACTTAGAGGTCTTTGTGTCTGCCGCAGATAATGCGGTCTCTTCTGATTCTTTTCGACCCGGTGATGTTTTAACAACGCGCTCAGGTAAAACGGTAGAAATAGACAATACCGATGCAGAAGGGCGTTTAGTTTTATGCGATGCGTTAACCAAGGCAGGCGAAGCGAATCCTGATCTGATTATTGATTTTGCAACGCTAACAGGTGCGGCGAGAGTTGCTGTAGGGACAGAAATCCCTGCCTTCTTTACCAATAATGATGCACTAACAGCAGAGATAAATCAGGCATCGTTTCAATCGAATGAAGTGGTATGGCAATTACCAATGCACAAGCCCTACCGTAGTTATTTAGATAGTGATATAGCCGATCTATTAAACAGTTCACCACAAGGCTATGGGGGTGCAATTACTGCTGCTTTATATCTGAATGAGTTTGTTAGTAAGAATACAAAGTGGGCGCATTTTGATATGATGGCATGGAATAACCGTGACCGTCCAGGTCGTCCAAAAGGGGGAGAAGCAATGGGATTATTAGCCGTTTTTCAATTATTGGAAAATAGATATGCGCATTAAGTTTATTTACTTTCACTGATGAGAAAGATATTCACCCTTGCGATTGCACTGTTTTTTTTAGCGTTGCTGATAAGCGTTGCTTACCCTTATTCATTAAGAAATAAAGCGAGTGAGTTAGCAAATGGCGCTCGTTATGAACCGACGGAATGCTGGTTTAAGCACGATTCTTTTGATCAATTTGTTCAATGGTCACTTAATACCACCATGAAACGTATCGAATGTGGTTATTTTAGTACCCGAAAGGAACAAGGAAAATCTTTATTTCGCTTACCTGTGGTCATTGTAAGGCATTCCTTATGGCGTAATAGTCAACATCCGATTATTAATATTGCAGGTGGTCCTGGTAGTTCTGCATGGCTTGATTCATTTATGATCCATTATTTTTGGCTACCCAAAATAGAAAAAAATGACTGGCAACACGATATGGTTTTGTATGATTCAAGAGGCACAGGCTTGAGCAAACCCGCTTTGCATTGTGATAATTATTTTCAAAATTCACTCAAAATATTAGCGCAAAATTTACAACCTGAAGAAGAAGCTAAACAAAATTATGACGTATTGCAACAATGCCATCAACAAATAGCAAAAAATCAACAGTATTTAAATGCTTTACATCATTTAGGGACGATTAGAAATGCAGATGATATTGCGGATCTGGCTAATTTGTTAAAAATTCAATCATGGCATTTATACGGTACATCTTATGGTACACGCCTCGCTTTAGAGGTCGCACGTATCCATCCTAATAAGGTAGCTTCACTTATTTTAGACTCTGTCTATCCGCAAGAAATTGACGGTGAAGAAACTATGCCAGATCTTTATCTGAGTGCGGTTGAAGGCATGATAAAAGCCTGTGAAGAGGAACCAACTTGCGCTTTGCAATACTCTGAGTTACAAAAAAAACTCTATACCCTTTTACGGCGTTTAAACAAAAAGCCAATCACCTTAATATTAGAGCATAATAAAGAACCCGTTGAATATGTGGTGACTCCTTCCCGTTTTTATTCTCTGCTTTATGAAACAGGTTATGATATTAAAAATATCATGAGCCTGCCAAATGTGATTCACTCCTTATATGCCAATAATAACGAAGCCCTGCATCATTTAGCACAAACCTCTTTAAATAATATGTTTGATGAGAGCTTTAGCAATCCTGTTTATACAGAAATAGAATGCAATGAAAATGAGATCAAAAATAAACAAGCGTATATTCGTAATATTAATAAAAAATATTTATATTATCCTATCTTAAAGCGCTGGCAATTAGCAGCACTTGAGAATGATTTTTGTGATATTTGGGGAGCAGAAGAAAGTAAAGCCAGTTTTCACCAGCCTGTTATTACCGATAAACCGACCTTAATTCTCACTGCTCAACTTGATAGTGCAACCCCCATCTCTTGGGGGAAAGCGGTCGCAGCTCGTTTGCCAAATAGTGAATACCATGAGTTTAAAGCCTCAGGACATGCCGTTTTATACAATGTTGCTTGTGCTAAAGATATTGTACGACGCTTTCTTAACCCTGAGAAAAACTATCCTGTGGGTTGCCAATCAGATAATCCTTATGCCGATGGGCAACGAGTTGTCTGGGATTCTCCTGATGTCGGTGATGTTTTTTAGGAATGTTCCTTAGGAAACTCCTTAATATATAGATCTTGCTTAGCATAAGGGATTTCAATATTTTCTTGATGAAAGCGTTTATAAATACTGGTATTAAGTTTGTCTAAGGTGCGTCCGCGAAGTTCTGGGTCTTCAATCCATCCCATTAATTCGAGGTCTAGACTGGATGCACCAAAAGTACGAAAACGTACACGAGGGGTTGGGTATTCGGTAATAAGGGGTTCTGTTTTGGCGATTTCTATCAGTATTTCACGTACTTGATCAATATCAGAGCCGTAAGCAACGCCAATTTTCACTCGAATTCTAAATTTCGGATGTGGACCGCCGCTTTGATTGATGATTTTGCTATTTCCCATAATCGAATTGGGGATTGTTATTTCAACATCATCTCGGGTGAGTAGTCGGGTGCTGCGAATGCCAATATGGGTAACTTTTCCACGTTGCTCGCCTTCTAAGACAATATAGTCACCAATTTTATAGGGTGTATCAGCAAGAATAAAAACTCCTGAAAATAAATTTGCCAGTGTATCTTTGGCGGCAAAACCAATCGCAATACCAATCACTCCCGCAGAAGCAAGCCATGCGGTCATATCAATCCCCCAAACTTGAAAGGTGATATATAAGGCCAGAGCAATAATTAAAAGTTTAATTAGATTATCAAATAAAGGCAGTGTTTGGGGTTGGATTAAGCGAAAGCGATCATCTTTACCCCATGCTAGCTGATGCATAACAATCTTTGAAATGCGTATTAAGGCAATCGTCCAGATTAAGATACCAAGAATTTGAAAGCCATTGCTAATATTTGCAGATAGCTTAGTGCTAATCGGCATAAAACGAATGCCAGCCATAAAGCCTGTCATTAGCAAAGTATAATAAATAGGAACACGTATAATGCTAAGCAAACGGTCATCAAGACGACTAGTTGTTTTCTTTGAGGCGATTTTTAATAGACTAAAAATAACCCATGAAATAACAGAAGATAAAACAAAGGTGATTAATATAACAGCACCTCCTTTTAACCACGGGTGACCATTGAGAAGCTCTAGTAAAGGCGACAGATAAGCGACTATTTTTGTGACATAATCCATTATTTTTCCATTGCTAATAATTGATCTAGCTCTTGTTGGGTAAATCCTGCTTGTAAACGTGCTTCGGTATGAAGAGGCGAGCGTAATGGTGCTCCCATATATTCAATTAATAAGTCTTGAAAGGTTTTGATGGGGTCTTTATTTCGTTGAGCGCAACAATAGTGAAACCATTTTGAACCAATGGCGACATGGCCAATTTCTTCTTTTAATATGATATTGAGAATCGCAATGGTTTCTTGATCGTCTACTTGTTTTAAGCGTTGTATCATCCCTGGTGTGACATCAAGCCCTCTAGCTTCTAAGACACGGGGAACTAATGCCATTCGGATCATGACATCGTGATCTGTTTTAACGGCCATTTCCCATAAGCCGTTATGAGCGGGTAAGTCGCCATAATAATAACCCATTTTCTCAAGCCGTTGACACAATAGTTGAAAATGCTTGGCTTCTTCTGAGGCTATTTGTAGCCAATCAAGATAAAAATCGGCAGGCATCTGTTGGAAACGATAAACGGCATCAAGGGCAAGATTGATAGCGTTAAATTCAATATGTGCGACAGCATGAAGTAGATGAGCGCGCCCTGAGGCTGAGTTAAGCCTTCGATGCTTAAGCTTTTTGGGGGTAATTAAATCGGGTTTGGCTGGACGACCTGGAATGAGAATGCGTTCTACAGGAAAATCACCCAAAATGGGTACATGATCTTTTTGTTGGAAAGACAGGTCTATTGTTTGTTGTAATTTTAACTCTATATCAGATTCCATGAGGACCTGATAGGCAAGCTGATGAATATTCATTATTGCTTTTTTATATAATGAATTTGCTGGGTTGCAAGTGGAATATTATTTTCTTTTAAGGCAGGCAATAATTTTTCTAACACATTGGAACGAATGGTAGTACGGTTTCTAACATCAATAAGACGGTAACGCACTTCTAGTAAAATACCTGATAATAAATGTCCACGATTATCATCCCATAAGGAACGGGTCACTAGTTGGGCTGTATCGGGGATAATTTCAGGGATACTGTTTATCACATCCACCACTATTTGACGGGTGAGGGCAATATCAGCATCATAAGCAACTTGAAAGCGTAATCTGACACGTACTGGGGCATCTTCAAACGAGAAGTTTCTAATCACTGAATTTGCAAAGACAGAGTTAGGATAATTGACAATAACACCATCGGTATTACGCACTTGGGTACGTCTTATGCCGATATCAACAATATCTCCCCATCCGCCCCAGTGACGACCAATACTATCAATTTTAACCCGATCACCAACACGTACAGGGCGATCTGTAATTAAAAAGATACCCGCTAGTATATCGGCGATAGTTTCTTTGGCTGCAAAACCGAGAGCGACACCAAAGATGCCAGCACCTGCTAATAAGGGTGAAACAGCGATATTATTAATTTTTAAAACAAAAACTATGGTCATAAAAAGAGCAATAACCCATAAGAATTGCTTTAAAAAATGGACTAAACGATCATCAAGGTCATTATCTGTTTTTTGAGCCAGTTTTTCAAAATGCCTAAGTACAATGTACCTTATAAACCAATAGCCTAGCAACATTGTAATAATGATTGCGATGGATTGCTCAAGCCTTCCTAGACTTTCCCATAAATGGATTGCTTGTGCATTTAATTTATTGATTATTTGCATAATTTAGTCATCCATGAGTTTCCGCAAAGAGCTAAGGGTTTTGCGGAGGGTATTTAGTCATCAACACTAAAAGATGAACCACAACCACAGGTTGTAGTTGCATTCGGATTGCGTATTACAAACTGAGAGCCTTCTAGACCTTCTGTGTAATCAATATCAGCCCCTGCAAGGTATTGAAAACTCATGGGGTCAATAAGGAGCGTAACACCGTCTTTTTCAACTGTGGTGTCACCTTCATTGATAACCTCATCAAAAGTAAATCCGTATTGGAATCCAGAGCACCCCCCTCCAGAGACAAAAACGCGTAGCTTTAAATTATCATTTTGCTCTTCTTCGATCAGACCTTTTACTTTTGCAGCAGCAGCATTCGTAAAATTAAGTGGTGCTTCCGATGGTGTCATGGTGTCTACGGCTGTTTGTACAGACATTTTAAATTCTCCTAAATCGTTTAGTGGGTATGTCAGATTTTCTATAGATATAGATTAGTATAGATATCTTTTAAGTTTTGTCTTTTTGATCAACACTATTGGCAGAGTGAATCGTGGTGTTAATTTCTTCATTAAGTTCTTGATGCATTAATTTTCCATTAACCCCAGCCCCTACTGCCATTTCTAGTAAGTTATAATGTAGATCTCCATTAATGCGGGCTTTTGGATGTAATTCAACCTTTTTTGTTGCTATTACATTACCATCAATACGTCCATTAGCGTAGATGTTTCCAGCTTGTACATCGCCTATAACATGACCTGACTCACCTAAAATCAAGGTTGATTCAGGGTCTTCAGAGGATATATTGCCTTCTACCGCCCCATCAACACTAAAGCCCCCTGTAAAACTAATATTGCCCATAATATTTGTATTAGTACCAATCCATGTTTCAATTTTTGGCTTTTCGGTTTTTGGGGTGTTAGTTTCGGTTTTTACGGGTTTTGCTTTACGTTTTCTTTTGCCAAACATTTTTCCGCTCCTTATTGAAATTTTTTTATGGTAATAAAGCAGGTTGCATTAGCGCGGTTGTCTCATCAAAACCAAGCATGAGATTCATATTTTGAACGGCTTGTCCTGCGGCACCTTTAACCAGATTATCAATAACGGACAACACCACAATTCTTGAACCTGTCCTCGGTCTATGTGGGGATATCCTGCACATATTAGAGCTTTTTACCGAGCGTGTTTCAGGATGAGAGCCTTGTGGCAATATATCAACGAAAGGCTCATTAGCATAAAAATTTTCATATAATGATTGTAAGTCAAGTGATGCGGTATCGTTACCTTCTCGTTCATTTACATAAAGCGTCGCATGGATACCGCGTATAATGGGTAATAAATGTGGCGTAAACATAAGATTAACTGTTGATCCACTGGCTAAGGATAATGTTTGTTCAATTTCAGGGTGGTGACGATGACCATCAACCGCGTAAGCTTTAAAACTCTCTCCTGCTTCACTCAATAAAGTGGAAACATTCGCTTGCCGACCTGCACCGCTAATCCCTGATTTAGTATCAGCAATGATATCGTTTAGATCAATTTTTCCTGATTGGATCAAGGGTAAAAGACCTAAGGTTACAGCGGTAGGATAACAACCGGGGTTACCCACTAAACGTGCCTTTTTAATCGCTTCTCGATTGATTTCAGGCAAGCCATAAACTGCTTCTTCCAATAAATCAGGACAGGTATGCGTCATACCATACCATTTACTCCAAAGATCAACATCTTTAAAGCGAAAGTCAGCAGCTAAATCAATTACCTTTGTTCCCGTTTTTAATAATACCTCTGTTTGTTGCATTGCAATTCCATTGGGGGTGGCAAAAAATACCAAATCACAATCTGCCAACTCATCACTATTAGGATTACTAAAGTTTAAATCGATAAAACCACGCAAATTAGGAAACAGACTGTCAACACGAGTACCCACATTAGAGCGTGAGGTGACAAAGGTAATTTCTATTAGAGGATGAGTTGCTAATAGCCTTAATAACTCAACGCCTGTATAACCTGTCGCGCCGACAATACCTATTTTTTTCATCATTTTTATTGCTCTATTTTTAATATTTTTGCTTTTAATAATGGTTCTAATTCTAACATAGCCCGTTGATAAACTTGTCGTTTAAAATAAACGACTTGTTTGGCAGGGTAGGAATAATCAACCCAACGCCAGCCATCAAATTCAGGTAAATTAGTTGCTTTTAAATTAACGCTATTATCTGAGCAAGTTAAACGCAATAAAAACCAGCGTTGTTTTTGTCCGATACAAGTTGGTATAGAGCGATGACGAATCATATGTTTGGGTAGACGATAACGTAGCCAATTTTGTGTGCAGCCAATGACTTCGACATGCTTTTCGAGCAAACCTGTCTCCTCATGTAACTCTCGATACATAGCTTCTAAAGGGCTTTCTCCTTTATCAATCCCACCTTGAGGGAATTGCCAAGAACTTTGACCAATTCGTTTACCCCAAAATACATCGCCATCGCAATTTGCAAGGATAATGCCAACATTGGCTCTAAAACCGTCCTTATCAATCACGATAGTTCTCCAATAAATTAATTTTGTTCATTCTTCCATATCAGCCATGAATCATCAAATTTAAAGCGTTATAATTACAACTTTTTATTGATTTCTAGGAAGTTTCTCAATGACACTGGCTTTATTTGATCTTGATAATACCTTACTCAGTGGTGACAGTGATTATGAGTGGGGGCAGTTTTTAGTACAAAAGAAGTTAGTGGATGAAAAATATTATGAAAAGGCTAATCTTCATTTTTATGAACAATATAAACAAGGAGGGCTGGATATTTATGAATGGTCAGCTTTTACCTTTTTGCCATTATCAAAACGGAGTATGGAAGAATTAGCTTTATTACACAGTGAATATATGCAGGAAGTGATTCACCCTTTGATGGGCGATATTGCTAAATCAGTGGTAGAAGATCATCGCCAACAAGGACATACCTTAATGGTGATTACAGCGACTAATAGCTTTGTCACTCGCCCTATTGTTAAGGCGTTTGGTATAGAACATTTAATTGCTACTGAACCTAAAATTGTTAATGGTCGTTATACAACGGAAGTGGAGGGTATTCCTAGTTTTAATCAAGGCAAAGTTGAGCGTCTGAATCGTTGGTTAAAACAAAATAATGCATCTTTACAAGGGAGCTATTTTTACAGTGATTCCCATAATGATCTACCCTTATTAGAAAAAGTAGATCATCCTATTGCAGTTGATCCCGATGAAAAATTAGCAAAAATAGCCAAACAAAAAGGCTGGAAAATAACAACTTTTCTTAACTCAAAATAAAGTAAATAAGTAAGCAAAGTTGACGAGGATTAAATTTTGACAAAATTAATTGCAGGTGTAGACGAGGTAGGGCGTGGCCCTTTAGTGGGAGCTGTGGTTGCAGCAGCGGTGATTCTTGACCCTGCTAATCCCATTGAAGGCTTAGCCGATTCAAAAAAACTCAGTGAAAAAAAGCGTCAAGCATTAGCTTTAGAGATAGAAGAAAAAGCACTTTCATGGGCTTTAGGCAGAGCAGAGGCGAAAGAAATAGATGAAATCAATATTCTGCAAGCCAGTTTATTAGCAATGAAACGCGCTATAGAAGCGTTATCAATCCAACCTGATCATGTGCAAATAGATGGTAATCGTTGTCCTGAAATGGATTATTCAATGGAGGCGATTATCAAAGGTGATAGTAAAATAGCCGCCATTAGTGCCGCTTCTATTATTGCTAAAGTAGCCCGTGATGCTGAAATGGTAGCGCTTGATAAACGCCATCCTGAATATGGTTTTGCCGCTCACAAAGGGTATCCAACCAAAAAACATCGTCAAGCATTGCTGACATACGGCGTGCTTGCAGAACATCGCACTAGTTTTAAACCTGTTCAAAAATTGATTAATAATAATATAATCTAACACTTGACATCCGCAAAAAATCAATATTGACAAGTTGAGTTAGAGAATGCATAATCTGCGGTTTTCAAAAAAAAAGGGTGGCTTTAAAAGCGACCCTTTTTTGTTTCGTGGAGAAACCGATGCCAAACTCATTAATGACAACCTATGCTCCTTTGCCGATCATGTTTGAAAAGGGTAAAGGTGTTTATCTTTGGGATAAAGCGGGCAAAGAATATTTAGACGCTGTTGCAGGTGTTGCAGTCTGTGGTTTAGGACATGCTCATCCTGACATTGCAGAAGCGATTGCAGAACAAGCTCGTACTCTGGTACATACTTCAAATCTTTATCAAATTGAGCATCAACAACAATTAGCAGATCAACTGTGTCAATTATCAGGCATGGATCGTGTCTTCTTTAGTAATTCAGGCGCTGAAGCAAATGAAGCTGCGATTAAATTAGCGCGTCTTTATGGTAAACAACGAGGAATTGAACGCCCTCATATTATTGTTGCTAGTGGTAGTTTTCACGGTCGTACATTAGCGACTTTATCAGCAACAGGAAATCGTAAAGTACAGGCTGGATTTTCTCCACTAGTAGATGGTTTTGTACGCGTTGATTACAATGATATTGTAGCGATTGAGCAAGTTGCCCAGACCAATTCCAATGTCGTTGCCATATTGATTGAGCCTGTTCAAGGTGAAGGCGGTGTAATTGTTCCTGACCCAGATTACTTGCACCAATTACGCGCTATTTGTGATGCAAATCATTGGCTTCTAATGTTGGATGAAATCCAGACAGGGATTGGGCGAACAGGTCAATGGTTTGCTTTTCAGCATAGTAAAATTAAACCTGACGTGATGACATTGGCAAAAGCATTAGGTAATGGTGTGCCAATTGGAGCTTGTTTAGCCACAGAGAAAGCCGCGGAGTTATTTACTCCTGGCACACATGGCTCTACCTTTGGTGGTAATCCTTTAGCAACGCGTGCAGGGTTGACGGTACTTGATATTATTCACAAAAACAATGTGATTGATAATGTCAAAACAATAGGGGATTATTTTATTACTGAGTTTAAAACAAAATTAGAAGGCATTGATCAAGTTAAAGCAATCCGTGGGCAAGGTTTAATGATCGGTATTGAATTAAAAGCCGACTGTGGAGAACTTGTTGCAACAGCTAGCGAACAAGGGCTTTTAATCAATGTCACCGCAGGAAATACTATTCGTTTATTACCGCCTTTGATTATTAATAAAAAACAGGCTGATAGGGTTATTGCTATTGTTGTGAATTTAATTAAGGAACGTTTCTAAATAGTCCTTAAATACGTTAAATCAAGTTATTGTAGAGATCAATAACCGTTCTTTTTATATCTTTAAATTTTCGCTGGAGTCCAAGCTTGAGTTTTTGCGAAGTACATAAAACAAGTTTTGCACTTCATAGATTAAGAAATTCTTTATTTGAAAAATAATATCTAACAATAAAACACCACCAACTTAGGAAGTATTCTTATGGCAGAAATTAGACATTTTCTGACCCTTCGTGATTTTAGTCGGGATGAATTAAATCGCTTAATGCATCGTGCGATTGAATTAAAAACAGCTTGGAAAAATGGGGAACGTGATTATCATCCCTTAAAAAAGCAAACTCTGGCAATGATTTTTGAAAAATCATCAACACGAACACGCGTTTCTTTTGAAACAGGTATGACGCAGTTAGGCGGTCATGGCATGTTTTTATCATCTAATGATACGCAACTAGGTCGTGGTGAGCCGATTAAGGATAGCGCCCGTGTCATTTCTAGTATGGTGGATATGATTATGATCCGCACTTTTGGGCATGATATTGTGGAAACCTTTGCCGAGTACTCCAGCGTGCCTGTGATTAATGCCCTCACAGACGCTTATCATCCCTGTCAATTACTGGCTGATATGATGACCTATCAAGAGCATCGAGGTGATATTAAAGGAAAAACAGTTGCCTATGTGGGGGATGGCAATAATATGTGCCAATCATGGATGAATGCTGCGTTGCAATTTGATTTTAAGTTGAATATTGCCTGTCCTGAAGGCTATGAACCTGATGCAGAATTATTGGAAGAATTAGGAGATCGTGTGACCTTAATTCGCGATATAAGAGCAGCAGCAGAAGGCGCATCATTGATTACTACCGATGTTTGGGCAAGTATGGGGCAAGAAGAAGAGCAAAAGATACGTGAAAAAGCCTTTGCTACCTTCCAAGTGAATGCAGAGGTGATGGCATTAGCCAAAGAAGATGCTGTCTTTATGCACTGTCTTCCAGCACATCGAGAAGAAGAAGTGACAACAGAGGTGCTAGAAGGCAAGCAAAGCGTTGTTTGGGACGAAGCGGAAAATCGTTTACATGCACAAAAGGCATTGCTTGAAGCATTAAATGCATCTTAAAGTAGGCTAGGAGCTTGGTTTTTTGAGGATTTATTATAAGCTGAACATTCCCGAAAGATTATATGCTTTATTGCATTTCTTGTTTTTATCACCATACTCCTAGCTGCTTTTTTGGGAGGGGATACCCTTCCATAAGTGGTCTGATTTAATCAGCAGCAATTCTCAATCTATACCTTGAAATGACAGATTCAGGTATAAAACAGAAAATAACTATTAACATTTATCTAGGGAAAAAATACTATGAGTCATGAACTCCCCCCATTACCTTATGAAAAGAATGCACTAGAACCTTATATCTCAGCAGAAACATTAGATTATCATCATGATAAGCATCACCAAGCTTATGTGACGAATCTTAATAACTTAACTGCTGGTACAGATGATGAAAATAAATCATTAGAAGAGATTATTAGTTCTGCCCCAGCAGGAGGTGTGTATAATAATGCAGCTCAAGTATGGAATCATACTTTCTATTTTAACTGCCTAGCAGCTAATGCTGGCGGTGAGCCAACAGGAGCAATCGCAGATGCAATTAATGTGGCATTTGGTTCATTCGAGACTTTTAAAGAACAGTTTTCTGCATCAGCCGTCGGTAACTTTGGCTCAGGTTGGACTTGGCTAATTAAAAATGATGATGGCAGTGTTGAAATTCATAATACCAGCAATGCAGGTTGTCCTTTATCAGAAGGCAAAAAACCTGTGCTAACGATTGATGTATGGGAACATGCTTATTATGTCGATAAGCGTAACGCGCGTCCTGCTTATGTTGCCGACTTCTGGAATTTAGTTAATTGGGACTTTGTTAATGAGCAATATGCTTAATCTAAGATATCTTGATTAACGCAGGATATTAAAAATACCTTCGCCAAATAGCCCCTATAAATCATCATTGGCGAAGGTTGTTATCTTTGATTTCCTAGTAGTCGGAGATAATTATCTATTCAAAACTTAATTTCATTAATAATAACGTCTAAACCTCTGGCTTGTAGCATTATTTTTATCGGCGGGCCGATATAACGGCTCATATCTTCAACGAAAGCTTGTTCATAGTTGCCTAGTTGTGCAATATCATCCTTTGTTTGATTGAGTAATAATTTACGACCACCTTTGTTATCTATCGCATAAATACGAAAGAACGCCTTGTTATCTGCTGTAATATGCTGAAATTTCCAACTTATATTGAGTTCATTTTTATTACCTACATTCAATTGCATTGGAGGAGAAATAGCTTTGTTATTGTCAATTTGCCAGCCATTGATGCCTGCACCTGTAATAGAATTACCGCTATTATTGACAGATTGTTGATCTTGCGCCTCTAAAATTTGAATCCCATCCTCTGTTATCACCAGTTCACCTTGATCTGTTTCTGGTATAATGACTGTTTTAGCGCTAGGAGGCGGAGCTGCAGGGGCTAATATATTAGGAGTAACAGGAGGAGGTGAGGGGGGAGTTTTTACTAACGGTAGACGGCGGCTAGGTGTAGGAGAGTTTAAATAATCCATTAAAGCGGCATATTTAGGTGTCGATGTTTGATTTGAATAATCCAACATAGAGAAAAAGTTTTTATTAGTCAGTTCTCCAATACCATAAAAGTGCATTAACAAGCCCCCACCGTGTTTTGCCCAGCCTGATAAATAGCGTTCATAGGCTTGTTGCATACGGGGATCTTTTTGTGCTTTCATAAACATATTCAATACAGCGGGGTCTTTCACGGTATGAGGAGGATCGTAGCGGATAAGGTGTTGTCCTGCCTCATAAGCAAGCAATTCTAAGCCGTATTTATCGGCTAGCTTTTTACTGCTATCAACATAAAGCCCTAAGGTTAGATTAATTGCCCCGCCGGGATGTCCTTTTTTCAGTGAACCGCCTTGTAAAATTTCATGGAATAAACGCTCCATGCCACCATCGGGGTCTTGCGTCCATTGTTTGACCTCAGGACGATGCTCCAGACGTGCAATATAATCACCAAAATAAGGGCCAATAGCATAAGCATCGACATATTTCCCACAACCCCCTGCTTCTTTCCATAAGGGACAATCCAGTGTTTCAGTACCAACCCAAGGAACGGCGGCTTGTGCTGATAAGACACATTTTACTCGATGATGTTGTTTGCCAAATTCTTTTTTCCAGATATTGCACATTTCAACGCTACGTTTTGCATACCAATTAGTTGCCATTGAAACACGGCGTTGATAAGGCGGTTTATCCGTATAAGGAAAATGCCACAATTTATCCGCTTTGCGGGCAGCGTAAGTGGTTGCAGGGAAAATGGTATTCCACATTTCATTGGAGTATTCAAGATAAACAGTCTGATTTTTTCGTAGACGTTTTTTGACCATTTTCGCATAGCGGCGCATATAATCATCACTGGCTTTATAGGGAACACTTAACCACGGAGAGGCATTAATAATATTCGCTAGAGCAATCATTATTTCAGCAGGAACGCCTTTGTTACCTGAATAATGAGCAAATGAAGGCGTAGCGCGTTGATACCATTCACTGGCATCGTTAGAACGCGAATTTGACCATGTCATAAAACGGATTGCTTCTAGTGGTTCTAAACGATTTAAATAGTCTAAATTAAAGATTTCTTGTTGATAATTATGTTCATTTTTCTTAGCAACTATGTGAATGTCACGAATATAATTTTTTGGATTAGTCGCGCTAATGATTAGACGTAAATTACGTTTAGGTGATAATAAGTCAAACTCGATATGACCTTGGCGATCTTGTACTGTTTTTAAATCACCTTCTAGTTTAATGGTGCCTTGACCTTTATAAAGCACCACATAACGCCCTAAGGGGAAGTGGTCTGGTAATTTCCATGTACTGGTAACACGAGTAAATATGGGTTTTTGTTCTGGTTTTGGTATGGATTTTACCCAGCCATTTTTATCTAAATCGAGGAGTTTTTGTTCTTTTGTGTTGAATGAGTTTTGCTGTGTACAATCGGGGTCAAGACCTTGTTTAGCTTGCCAATCATAGCGACAGGACGTAAACCATCCGCGTGAAATTTTAAAAATATCGGTAAAGGGAACAGCAGAGGTTAGCTTATCAAGACTCCCCACATTGGTTCCTAAACGAGGATTGGAGCTGTATTTGGCGGATACGGGTGGTATAATAAAAAAGCAACACAATAAAGCAACGATAAAATGGCGCAATCTTCCCGTAACTAGTTTATTAATGCGTGATGGCACTGTTTTTCCCTTTTGTTGTTATTAGATGGATATAACTAAACTATAAACGGAGTATATCATGAATCCAGACGTGTTAGGCAAAATAACGGCTCTCAAAGGGGTGCTTGGTGTCACATTAACCGATCCATACGGTGAGCTATTATCCTCTAGTATAGATAATGAAAAAGTAAATGAATTTATTGCCTTTATGCCCGGTATTACACCTGTGATTGAAGAAGGGCTTGGATTAGGGGAAATTAGTCAAGTGGTATTAAAAGGGCCTCAGGTTGATAATCTTACAATAGTTGTTGATAACGGGCAGTCATTAGGTGTGCAATCGGAATCGCGTGGTTCTATTCAGGTTTTGAGTCAGCAAATCAAAGAAATATTGGCTGCTTAACATTTTAATAAAATTGTTCTATTTTTAATTAGGAAGTTTTAAGTGATGATTATACCCATATTTGCGCTAATTTTTTGTTTCTGATTGGAGGATCTCAAGAGGCGCATAGTTTTTCTATGCAACAATTGAGATGATTCAAACAAGAATAAAAGGGCAAGTAAGATTGGTATAAACATTAGTCTGGTACTTCCTTACCCCTCCCCTAAGCAGGATAAGAAAATGAAGTCCATTCTTGAGAATATAGTCGCATTACGAGGTGTTCATTACGCTTGTATTTATCAGGATGGGGAGGTGCTCATTTCCACCTTTCCTGATAGCAATGGGGAAGGTGTTTCTGATGCTGCGCAAGCTGTAGAACAAATATTTTCAGCGTTAGAGGCAATAGGGCAAGCCCATAATGAAGTCTATTTAACCATAGGAGATATGCTACTGATTGCCTATCTCTTTGATGAGCATTTAGTGATGTTGCTTACTGACAGCAAAATAAATATTCCTCTGATTCATATGGGTGTTAAGTCCGCTTCCGTTAAAATAAAAGCGTTATCATCTGCTCAGCTTGCCCCCTCGTTAGCCATTAAAGAAGAAATCCCTGATCCAATCATAGCCCCTGTGATGCAAGAAGCACCCGTTCAAGAAGTGCTGATTCAGCCTTCCCCACCACCTGCTACTATTAGTTTAGCAGTACAAGGTGTTATGGATCACTTTGAGGAGCTATTAATTGATTATCTTGGTCCTGCAGCGGTATTTGTTCTTGAAGATGGGGTGGATCTCTGGCGTGAAAAATATATACCATCAGAGGATACATTGATCAATTTGGCAGAGATTTTAGCATTAGAGCTAAACCCTGGTGATGAACGCAATGATTTTATGGCGAAAGCCAAAGGATATTTATAATTATGAAAAAAATACGCAATAAACTATTGTTTGCTATGCTTCTCGTTACACTATTGCCTCTGTTGTTAGTCGGCGGCTACGCTCTTTATTCGACTACTAACAGTTTGCGTCAAAGTAGTATCGCTACACTTGAAAACAAGGTTTCCTTAGTTGGTGAGCGAGTGGAACATTTTCTTGAAAATGTATCGAGTGACTTGTTTTATCTACGTGATTCCAGTGCGATTAATCTTTATCTTTCAGGTCTTGATGGTGATGCGGAGTCTAGCCAGTTATTATTGGAAAACTTCAGCCAGAGTTTGACCGTTTTTTCTGATAAAAGAAAAATTTACTCTCAAATTCGTTTTATCGATAAAGAAGGCATGGAGATTGTACGGGTCAACTATGATGGTAGTAATACAACCGTTACGCCAAAAGATAAATTACAAAATAAAAAAGGCCGTTATTATTTTGATGAGGCAATTAAGCTGAAAAAAGATGGCTTAATGATTTCTCCGTTAGATCTCAATCGTGAAAAAGGTAAAGTTGAAATGCCGATTAATCCCACTCTACGTTATGCAACCCCTGTTTTTAATGCAAATAATGAGTTACAAGGCATTGTTATTATAAATATCTTAGCTAAAAAGTTACTAAATATTATCAGTAAGGAAAATCTACCCAATGAAACCTTAGTTTTTGTTGATAAAGCGGGTTATTACTATCAGCACCCAGATGAAAGTAAATTATGGGGAAGTCAATACGATTTAGATACCGGTAAAAATCTTTTTGCTGATAAACCCTCAGTGCAAAAGAGTATTGTTAAAGAAAAGAAGATTGGTCATTTTGAAACGGAGGATGATATTGCCTCTTATCACCCTGTTTTACTGAATAACGGACGGCATCAATTAGGAACGATTATTGACTTTGTACCCAAAAAAGTTGTTTTTTCTCCCGTATCATTATTTATCTGGATTTTTATCGGTATCACCTTATTTGCACTTTTAGTTGCTTTTTTATTAGCGATGACCCTTGCCTTCTCCATCTCTCGCCCATTAGAAACACTAAAAGATGAAGTGGAAAAGTTAGCGAAAGGGGATCTAGGATCTGTAATTGACGTTGAAACCAATGATGAGATTGGGGACTTATCACATGCAATTGAAAAACTACGCCGCTCAATGCAAATTCTTATGAGACGTGCAAGCAAATAACTTTATATAAAGAGGCTCTTATTATTACTAAGATCTGTATCTAACAGTCTTGGTGATCTTTTGATTTTTTGACCTTTGGGGAATTTAATGAAGAAAGAAAAAAGCATTAGAAAACAGTTTAATATTGTATTGATAGCCCTCTATTTATTGAGTTTACTAATAATATTTCCGCTTGTTTATTATATAACTGTTAAGGAGGTTCATAATAATGCAAATAAAGAGCTTTCTTTGCTCGTTGATATGGTTCAGTCAATACGAACTTATATCAGAAAAGATGTACGTCCTGAATTGTTTCGACGAGGTGTACTGCATCCTCCTGCTGTTTCATCAACAGTTGCTACACGTCATGTGGCGGGACATTTTAGAAAATTGCAACCTAAATATTATATCAAGACAGCTTCTGACAACCCCTTAAATCAAGAAAATCTCCCTTTAGCATTAGAGCAAGAGATTTTAACTTATTTTAGAAAAAATCCTGATGAAAAAGAATTGACGAGAGAGGGAATAATAAAAGGACAGCATTATTTAGTTTCCTCACGCCCATCGATTGCTAAAGCCAATTGTAATTTATGTCATGAAGCTCCTGAAAAAGCCCCTGAACAAATTGTTAAAACTTACGGGAAAGAAAGTGGTTATGGCTATAAAATCGGGGATATTGTCGGTATTAGTGTCGTTGGTGTCCCTTTAAATAATATTAATATTGTTTCTGTAAAGCGAGGGCTAATGTTAGCAGGCTTGATGACCTTTTTGTTTACTCTGGCAATAATTGTTATTAATGGATTGGTAAAGAAAAAAATACTTCATCCACTTGAGGAACTAAGCAATACTGCACAAGCCATAAGTAGGGGGGAGCTTGATAAATCAGTAAAAGTACAAGGCAATGATGAAATGGGACGATTAGCGCACTCTATCGAGCTTATGCGTCGTAGTTTACAAACAGTAATGGAACGTATTAGGACTAAGAATTAAATGTGGAAGACTCTTAAATTCATGAATTTATTAGTTATTAATTTTTTCACTTTTTATGTTGGGTTTGGATTCTTTCTCAATAATAGAGAGAGTAGCGAATTTTTTTAATTCAAAATTATGATGAGGATAAAAAATGACTCAAATTATAATGGGAATCTTGGTTTGTACTCTACTATTGTCGTCTAGTAAAATGGTAGGAGCAGAAGAAAGCAAAGAGCGCTTAAAAAATATTAGTAAGGCGGTCAGCGCTCAATTACTTCGTTTAAAACAAAAAAAAA
>WGBH01000270.1 GCA_015494435.1 Thiotrichaceae bacterium
ATTGATAATATTAGTAAGGGTAGTGAACTAAAGTTTCCGCTGTTAAGCATAAGTGATTTAGATTGCAATGTAAGTTACTAATTCTTTATCTTAACTTTTATCCTGAAAACCTTTTAAAATATTTAAATACTATAGCACCGCTTAACTTTTTTAAAAATATTAAGAAATGTTAAGAAATGTTAAGAAATGTTAAGAAATGTTAAATTTATTTCATTTAATAAAGTATGCTCATAGCTGAACTGTGTTCATTCTTTTGTGCTTTAGAGTTATACAATTTACGTTTTATTTTCTTGTAATTCATGGTTGGCACATCATTATATTATTGTCAATACTGGGTTTTCACACGGGTGTGATTCAAACTGCGAGGAAATCTAAAATTCTCTGAAATTTAGTAAAATATTGACTGCTAACTCTTTGATTAAAACTCTTTAAAAATAGTATTTTTATAAATCCTCGCACTTTTAATCACACCCTTTTCACACGACAAGTTCATTGATTTATCGAGCAAATGGCTGAATACACGTTTTTTTGATTTAAAAACTGGAGCATCGAGTAAATGCTCATCTATATTCCTTACATTCGCTCTAATGTTTTAATGCCTAATAAATCCAATCCTGTTTTTAGTGTTTTGGCGGTTAATTTAGCTAGCTTTAAACGACTGTTTTTAATTTCCTTATCTGCTTTTAGAATAGGGCAGGCTTCGTAGAACGTCATGAAATTTCCTGCTAATTCAAACAGGTAATTACATAAAATATTGGGAGTTCCATCTTTAGAGACGACTTCAATCGCTTCGGACAGTTGCAATAATTTAATCGCTAATTGTTTTTCGGGCATTTCGACTAAATTTAGCGTTGCATTATGCTCAAATTCTCCTGCTTTACGGAAAATACTTTGAATACGTGCATAGGCATATTGTAGATAAGGTGCTGTATTACCTTCAAAGCTAAGCATGGTATCCCAATTGAAAATATAATCTGAGCTACGGTTTTTACTTAAATCTGCGTATTTAACAGCACCAATCCCAACCGTCTTTGCGACCGCTTTACGTTCTTCTTTATCAAGGTCAGGATTTTTTTCATTGACCAAATCAAATGCACGTTGTTCGGCTTCTTTGAGTAGATCAATTAGTTTAACGGTTCCTCCATCGCGGGTTGCAAAGGGTTTGCCGTTTTTTCCCATCATGGTACCGAATGCCATGTGTTCTAGTTGCATTTCTGCTGGTACAAAATGGGCTTTTTTAGCAATCGTAAACACTTGATTGAGATGTAAACTTTGACGTGCATCGACAAAATATAAAATACGATCAGCATGTAGTTTATTATGACGATAACGCAACGCTGCAAGGTCAGTGGTTGCGTAAAGATAACCACCATTTGATTTTTGTACAATGGCAGGAAGAATTTTACCATTCTTAGCTTTGAACTCTTCAAGAAAGACACATTGCGCGCCTTGATCTTCTGTTAGTAAACCCATGCTATCAAGATCAGCAACAACTTGTGGGAGATCATCATTATAAGCACTCTCTGGCATAACATCATTGCGGGTTAATAAAACATTAAGACGCTCATAAACATCTTCACAATGCTGCAATGAAATATCAATAAATTGTTGCCATAAGAGTAAGCAGTTCGGATCACCTGCTTGAAGTTTCACCACATAGGCACGGGCCGTTTCAGCAAAATCAGGCTCTGCATCGAAACGTTTTTTTGCATCACGATAAAACGTTTCTAAATCTGATAATTGCATCGAAAGTTCATTATCAGAACTTTGAAGGTCATTCATCTGTGCTAATAACATACCAAACTGTGTCCCCCAATCACCGACATGATTTTGTGGAATCACCTTATATCCAATAAAGCGTAAAACTCGCACAATGGCATCACCGATAATCGTTGAACGTAAATGCCCGACATGCATTTCTTTGGCAAGATTAGGACCTGAATAATCAATTACTACCGTTTGTGGGGTCTTTATTTTATCAATATTTAACGTATCGCTATTTAGCGCTAATTCAAGTTGCCAAGCTAACCATTCAGGCTTTAAGTGGATATTTAAAAAACCTGGTCCTGCAATTTCCACTTTGTCAGCAATATCGGATAAATCAAGCACATCAACTACTTGCGTGGCGAATTGACGTGGATTCATTTTTAATTTTTTTGCAGCCCCCATCACACCATTGACCTGATATTGTCCAAATTGCGCTTTACTAGACTGCTTAATAACAGCAGAGACGTCCTTTGAAGCCCCTATACTAATAAAAGCGCTTGAAACTCGCTGGTCGAGAAGTTGACGGATGTTCATGTGAAATGTCCTAAAGATGGCTGAAAAAAATCAGAGAAGATTTTATAGTATAGTTAAGAAGTTGCAAGTGAGGATATTTGCTCATCCATGTAGACGGGTTTGCAA
>WGBH01000271.1 GCA_015494435.1 Thiotrichaceae bacterium
ATTATATTTATGCGAATAAGTCAATAGCTAAAAACTGGAGCATGGAGTATCACTTCTGTTGCACAGTCTCTACCTACCCTGCTCTATTTCAAGTTATACTTCACTATTTTATTTTGACAAGGCTACTCCAAATGGATAATTTAGAGAATAAAAATCCCCCCTCCTCAACAACAAAGCAGAGCTTTATACAGCAGTTGCGCAATCATTTACTTGCAAACCCGCTCGATCATCTACCCAGCTTATTTTTGATCGCAGTATCAATTTTTGGAACTGTGACATTAATTAGTCTCTTATTCTTTGATTTATTAGCTTTTCCTTTTATTCTGACCGCCATTATTTCTAGTCTATTTGCCGCATGGCATATTCGTATATTAGGTTCAATGAAAGAACAAATAGAACTGTTTGAAAATAAAAATAAACAATTAAGTCAAAACATCAGTGAAATGGAACAAACCCTTGAGTCACTTAAAAGTAATAATAATCGTTTACATCAAGAATTAAATGCATTACAAAAATTAAGAACAAATTTACAAAAGTACGCGGATGAAACAAAGTTAGATTTTAGCCAATTATTAGAGGAGGCGAATCAACGTTTTCAGCATCTTGAAGTCATTACAATCGCTAATGAACGTGTTTTATTACAGCGTATCGCACAAGATTTAGAATTTTTAGATCATGAGGTCGGAATGCAACGCGATGAATACCTGCGTTTTGTTGATCGCATCCCTGAGCACTTACAAGCGACATTCTCAAGTTTATCCAACACTTCATTTGAACAGCTTGCAGGAAATGACCAACGCATTGATCATAAAGAACTACAGACCTTAGTCCATCAGCTGATTAAAAAAGTGAGCTAATTTCTCTTGATAATTTTATGCTCAGTACCTGCAATAATCTTTTTAATATTAGCGCTATGTTTCCAATAAACCAATACCGTAATAAATGACAAGCCGATTAAAAGTGCTAATGAATTTGTCATATAATAAAAATAGAAAGGTGCAAACATGGTTGCAACTAATGCTGAAAGTGAGGAGATATTGAAAATAATAGCGCTCAATAACCATGTTGAAATGACGGCTAAACCAATCAGGGGATTTAAGCCAAGATAAATTCCCATGGCAGTCGCAACGCCTTTGCCACCTTTGAACCCATAAAACAACGAAAAAAGATGACCCAAAAAGGCAGCAATACCGACAAGAATCAACCACTCTAAACCTAAGCCTAAATAATCTGCAACTAAAACAGGAATAAGTCCCTTGAGTGAATCGCCTAAAAGTGTGAGGATAGCCGCTTTTTTTCCGCCACTGCGTAGAACATTAGTTGCACCTGGGTTTTTTGAGCCGACTGTGCGTGGATCAGGAAGCGAAAAAAGTTTACAAACAATAATTCCTGCCGAAAAAGAGCCGATGAAATAAGCACAGATAACAAAAACATAAGGGAGTATTGCCATAATAAATCCTTTTTTATTAATTAAGTAACAGGATAAAAACTAAGCGAGTGCTATAAACAAAAAGATAACATGAATGACTAGATTATCTAATTATGATAACACAGCTTTTTTAAATAGAAATTTAAAGAGTAAAAATTGACAACAAAGTTAAGCGTAAAAAAACAAGGTCCACTCGATGCTCCCCCCTTATTAGTTTTGCATGGCTGGGGAATGAATTCATCCGCATGGCAAGCGATTACAATGCCATTTGAACAGCACTTTCGAGTGACATGGGTTGACCTACCTGGACATGGGGATAATTACGCAGTACATGCAAATAATTTATCCGAGATCGTGGCACTGATTTTGCCTTTAATCACACAAACTACCCATATTATGGGGTGGTCTCTAGGTGGTTTAATTGCACAGGAAATAATACGACAACAACCCCATTTAATAAAACGTGTGGTGATGGTCGCTAGTACGCCTCGATTTTCTCAATCAGAACGATGGCATCATGCAATGCCTAATGAGGTATTATCTACATTTTCAAACCATTTAATAAACGATATTAAAGCAACGATTAAACGCTTTATTGCATTACAATTTATGCATGTCAAAGGATCACAGATAATTCAACGTACTTTAAGAGCGCATATTTTAGAAAATATGGCGAATAGAAAGGCTCTCACTGTAGGACTAAAAATATTGCAACAACAAGATTTTCTGGATATAAAAATAGCACAACAACAATTATGGTTATTAGGAGAGAAAGACCGTTTGATTCCTGTTGAAATGAAAAATGATTTACAGATTTTACAACCCAATGCCACAATTGAAACAATAGGCGAGGCAGGTCATGCTCCTTTTATGACGCATCCACAAACATTTATTGATATTGTTCTTCCCTTTTTAATCAAAAAAAAGCAAGCCAGAAGGTGATTTAATGGATTCTCAATATCATTTAGATAAAGCAAAGGTGCGTAAAAGCTTTGATCGTGCCGCCAACCGTTATGACGCTTCTGCGATATTACAACAGGAAGTGGCAAATCGTTTATTAGAACGCCTCGACTATATCCGTCTACAGCCAAGGCGTCTATTAGATTTAGGTTGTGGTACAGGAAAGATCACCAGTGATATGCTAAAACGTTATCCTAAAGCGGAAACAATAGCACTTGATTTAGC
>WGBH01000272.1 GCA_015494435.1 Thiotrichaceae bacterium
AAAGAGACGCTTCTTACCGCTTAATAAAACAGCGATAAAAAAACAACGTACTTTAAAAACCATCTCAGAATGGCTATGGTTTTCTATTGTCTGGATTTATTGCTGTTCAGGTAAAGTGTAAACTACTTTTTAGGTATATGAAGGATGCCCAGAATTTTCCTAATTTAAGAAATCGTTATTGTGTTCACCTTCTTTGCACAAAAGGTTGTTTTGATGTTATTTCAGGGGAGGGGAGAACAGAAAATATGATAAAAATATTTAATTACACACAGGTTTCCAAAACTTCCCTAGCGAGAATAGGGGATTTTTTTCTTTAAACTTCTTAAGGACTCAGGTCTCCTAAGGAACGGTGGGAAATCCAAGCCCTACCCAACCTTGCAGTCCATCACGATAATATATTATTTTTTCAGCAGGATAACCCAGATGTAAAAGGGATCTTATTTGAATGGTTGACTGCTCACACCATACACCATTGCAAAAGAGTACCAGTGTTTTAGCATTAGAAAAGTCGAGAATTTCTATTAGCTTATCATCATCAAAACATTCGTCGATACGTGTTTCATCTTTAATTTTTACATTGAATTTTTGTTCTAGAACAGAAACTAATTTATTAGCGGTAACACCAACTTCGCGTGATAAGGAGATCCAAGGAACATTGATTGTTCCAGGAATAGTACAGACCAAAACCCAATCTGCTGTGCGTGAATCAATAATCTCAAGTGAATCATCACCATTACTTTTTTGCACAAGATACTTAATCAATTCTAATTCACCAATATTTTCAATCCCAGGTTCAATCACCATTGGCTGAATACAAAAAGGAGGACAGGGACGGGATGTTTTAGCATACATCGCTGGAATAATGGCATCATTATCTTTAGTACGTGATATCTCGAAGGGCTTCCCTTCATGAGTGATAATAACACTGGTTAATTCTCTCGTAATAGCAACGGGTCGATCTTGCTTTATTGAGGAAGACTTTGATTTTTTTCCAAAAAAAATTGAAAAATCCATGTGTTTTAGTCCTGTTAAGTTAAACCTTAATCTATACTAATGCTTTGATATATATTTAAAAACTGTCAATCTTTAAGCTTTGCTCTTAAGAGTTGATTAACCTGAGCAGGATTAGCCTTACCTTTAGATGCTTTCATCACTTGTCCGACCAAAAAACCTAGCACTTTCTCCTTACCTGCTTGAAATTCTTCAACTTGTGCTTGATTATTAGCAATAATATCATCAATCATAGTTTCAATTGCGCCTGAATCAGTGATTTGTTTTAAACCTTTATTTTCAATCACAGTATCGGCATTGCCTTCACCATTCCACATGGCTTCAAACACGTCTTTAGCAATTTTTCCCGAAATTGTATTATCAGAGATGCGTTTAATCATGCCTGCTAACATGTCTGCGCTAATAGGCGAATCGATAATATCTTTATCCTCTTTATTTAAAGCAGCCGATAAATTACCCATTATCCAGTTCGCTGCTAGTTTAGCCTCGCCACTTTTCTTGGCAACAATCTCATAATAGTCACTTAATGCGCGAGTAGCGGTCATACTTTCTGCGTCATAATCGCTCAGTGCGAATTCATCCATAAAGCGTTGCTTTTTAGCTTCAGGAAGCTCGGGCAAAGTATCTCGAATCGCTTCAATAAAGTCATCACTAATACGTACAGGTAACAAATCAGGATCGGGAAAATAACGATAATCATTGGCTTCTTCTTTTGAGCGCATGGAACGCGTTTCATCTTTATTAGGATCAAATAAACGTGTCTCCTGCACTACTGTGCCGCCGTCTTCAATAATATCAATTTGACGCGCTATCTCTATATTAATCGCACGCTCAACAAAGCGAAAGGAGTTGATATTTTTAAGCTCGGTACGTGTTCCTAGTTCCTTTTGACCTTTAGGCCGTATCGACACATTAGCATCACAGCGAAAAGAGCCTTCTTGCATATTGCCATCACAGATTTCTAGGTATTGCACCAATGCATGAATTTTTTTCATATAAGCAACGGCTTCTTTAGCGCTACTCATATCAGGCTCTGAAACGATTTCTAATAACGGCGTTCCTGCACGGTTTAAGTCAATACCTGTCATGCCTGCAAAATCTTCATGTAATGATTTACCTGCATCTTGCTCTAAATGCGCGCGTGTTATACCAATACGCTTATGACTACCATCTTCTAGTGGTATATCAATATAGCCCATTTCCACAATCGGCAAATCAAATTGGCTGATTTGATAACCTTGCGGTAGATCAGGGTAAAAATAGTTTTTCCGTGCAAAGACCGAGCGTTGTGAAACAGGTGCATTAATACCTAAGCCAAATTTAGCTGCCATACGCACCGCCTCAATATTCAGTACAGGTAAAACACCTGGCATGGCAAGATCAACTATATTTGCTTGCGTATTAGGTTCTGCACCATAGGCAGTTGAAGAACCCGAAAATATTTTAGATTTTGTCATTAATTGGGCATGGATTTCTAAACCGATGACTGTTTCCCATTCCATGATTATGCTTCTCCCTTATTAGATGCTGTAGACTCAAAGGCCGTCGGCATTTGCTGATGATGGTTGGTGACTTGTTGATATTGATGTGCAATATTCAACATTTTTGCCTCATCAAAATAATTACCAATCAATTGCAAACCAACGGGAAGATTATCTGCCTGTCCTGCTGGAATCGACATCCCTGGCAAACCTGCCAAATTAACAGCAATAGTATAAATATCAGATAGATACATACTAATCGGATCATCCGATTTTTCACCTATTTTAAAGGCTGTATTAGGTGCAACAGGCCCCATAATCACATCCACCTTCTCAAAGGCTTGTTTGAAATCTTCACTGATTAAACGACGAATTTTCTGTGCTTTCAAATAATAGGCATCGTAATAACCCGCAGATAAAGCATATGTGCCAACCATAATGCGCCGTTTGACTTCATTCCCGAACGCTTCGCCCCGTGAGCGCATATAATGATCTTGCAAATTTTCAGGATTTTCACAACGATAACCATAACGTACTCCATCTAAGCGCGAGAGGTTAGAAGAGCATTCCGCAGGCGCAATCACATAATAAGCGGGAATCGCCAAATGACTATTAGGCAGACTAATTTCAATGATCTCAGCGCCCATTTTTTTATACTCTGCTATCGCCTCATCAATTACCTTTGCAACACCTGAATCCAGCCCTTCCTTAAAATATTCTTTAGGCAAGCCAATTTTTAACCCTTGTAAAGAATTATTTAAAGTCGCACTAAAATCACCCACGGCTTGCTCGGAACTGGTTGAATCCTTTTCATCAAAACCTGACATTGCTTCTAATACTAACGCACAATCTGTAGCTGATGTACCAAATACCCCGCCCTGATCCAGACTAGAGGCATAAGCGATCATACCAAAACGTGATACTCGACCATAGGTCGGTTTAATACCTGTAATACCTGTTAAAGAAGCAGGTTGACGAATCGATCCACCTGTATCCGTTCCCGTCGCAACAGGTGCTAAACGAGCCGCAACCGCAGTGGCACTACCGCCTGATGATCCACCAGGTACACGCTCAAGATCCCATGGATTTTTTACCCTACCGTAAAATGAATTCTCATTCGATGACCCCATTGCAAACTCATCCATATTAGTCTTACCCAAAATTGGCATCCCTGCTGCATTAAGCTTTTCAACCACGGTGGCATTATAAGGTGCAATAAAATTATCCAACATTTTAGAGCCTGCTGAGGTTCGTACACCGTCTGTACAAAAAATATCTTTATGCGCCATAGGAATGCCCGTTAAAGCACCCGCTGAACCTGTTGCAATTTGCTCATCTGCCACTTTAGCCATTGCTAATGCCTGTTCATCCATAATGGTTATAAAGGCATTTAAGCTCGGCTGGTGTTGATGAATTCGATCAAGAAAATATTGTGTTAATTCAACACTAGAATAAGCACTCGATTTTAAATCAGAGGCTAACTCAGAGAGTGATTTATTGTGCATAGTGTGACTCATTGATTCTATTTGATTATGACGCTCAGATACGTTTTAGTTAGGGAACTTCCTTAAGGCTACTCGCTAAAATTAACAACCAAAATATTACTCAATCACTTGGGGAATTAAATACAGACCCTTTTCAGTGGCAGGTGCAATTGATTGAAATTTTTCACGCTCATTACTCGCTGTCACAACATCTTCACGCAAGCGTTGCGATATATCCTGTGGATGTGCCATTGGCTCTATACCACTGGTATCTACCGCATTCATTTGAGCGACAAGATCAAATATTTCGGATAAACTTTCCGAGTATTGCTGTGCTTCCTCATCACTAATAGCAAGACGCGCTAATAGTGAGATTTTCTTAACTTCTTCAGTACTTAAAGACATAATGATTAGATTCTATTAGTTATTTTTTGAGAGACACAATTTAGCATATTGTGAGCACTAACAGAATAGCTGAACACCGCTTGAGAATAGAAAAACCGCTCATTACATCTATCCAATAAAGGTAGTCCCTATCTATTAATAGTTATTCTCGTAGTCTTGTTTGATTGGACTTTAAGCAAATTATCTTATAAAAAGAAAACCACATATAAATGTAAGGAGAACAGATTATGACTGAAATAACTCATCAACTAAAACCACAACCAGTCCCCGCAGGGATTAATTTAGTCTCACCTTTACGTGATCCAGACAAGAGAGTATCAGAAGACTCGCCTGCTATTAGTGTGATGACTGATTTAAAAATTATCAAACCTTTCCAAATAGAGGCGAGTGCTTCTTTATCTGCTATTAATGAAAAGATGATAGCCTGTGGTGTACGTTTGCTCTTTGTTCGCAACTCTCAAGATGAACTCGCTGGGTTGGTCACATCCAATGATATTTTAGGTGAAAAACCGCTATTATTTGCTACTAACAACAGTTGCTCTCGTAATGATATCGAAGCAAAAGACATGATGACTCCCATTAGCAAGTTAGAGGCCATCGCATTTTCTGATATTGAAAAAGCAACCGTTGCTGATGTTGTTATGGCGCTAGAAGACTCACGTCGTCATCATTTGCTGGTATTACAAACAAAAGAAGGACGCAACTGTGTACGCGGTATTATTTCTATCACACAAGTGAGTCATCAATTAGGTAAAGAGATAACCCCAACGCAAAGAGCCAATAGCTTTGCAGAACTGACTCGAGCATTGGGATAGTTTTTATCTGTCAATACCTTCGCCAAATTTGCCCCATAAATCATGATTTGCGAAGGTATTAAAGAATTCACTAAAATACTATTTTCCAATACAAAAATTACTAAATATTTCACCTAAAAGATCATCGGGCGTATATTTTCCTGTAATCTGTCCTAGTGTATCTTGTGCTAGACGCAGTTCTTCTGCCATTAATTCACCCGCATTGTATTGTTTTAATTGGATTTCTGCATTATCAACGGCTTGTTGTGTTTCTTCTAGTGCTTGTAGATGACGACGACGCGCGATAAAAGTATCTTCTCTATCGCTTTGATAGCCCATTCTTTGTTTGAGTTCCTCTTTTAATGCTTCTATACCCCGTTGCTGTTTAGCTGAAATATAAATTTTATCATCACGTTGTCCTGATTTTGTATTGCTAAGGTCTATTTTATTAACAACTTGCAAGACGGCTAATGCGCTAGGTAAACGTTTTAGGATATTTTCATTTTCATCACTTTCTTGATCACTTTCATCACTCAATAATAAGATCAGGTCGGCTTTTTCTATTTCTTGCCAAGCACGTTGTATACCTATTTTTTCAATAGGATCATCACTTTCTCGTAATCCTGCTGTGTCGATAATATGTAATGGCATTCCATCTAAATGAATCGTTTCTCTCAATACATCACGGGTTGTTCCTGCAACCTCAGTGACAATCGCCGTTTCATTGCCTGCAAGGGCATTTAATAGACTTGATTTCCCCGCATTGGGCTTGCCAACAATCACTAGTTGCATTCCCTCACGTAGTAAACTGCCTTGTTTTGCTTTATTAAAAATAGTGTGTAATTGCTGTTTGATTCTATCCAAACGATCAGTAACGGCTGTATCAGCAAGAAAGTCAATTTCTTCGTCGGGAAAATCTAAGGCCGCTTCAACGTAAACACGTAGTTCTATTAACCCTTGCAATAGCGCATTAATCGCTGCTGAGAAATGTCCTTGAAGGGAGCGAAGTGCGGAGCGTGCCGCTTGTTCTGAACGGCTGTCAATAAGATCTGAAATAGCTTCTGCTTGTGCTAAGTCTAGCTTGTCATTAAGGAAAGCGCGTTCTGAAAATTCCCCAGGTCTAGCAAGACGTGCTCCTAAAAAAAGACAATATTTAAGTACTATATCTAAAACAACAGGGCCACCATGTCCTTGAAATTCAATCACATCTTCACCTGTGAAAGAATGCGGAGCAGGAAAGTAAATAGCAATACCGCTATCAAGTATTTCCTGTTGTTCAGATTTAAACTCAGTATAGATCGCTTTTCGAGGCGGAGGTACTTTACCAATAATAGCAGTCGCTATTTTAGTGCATAGCTCACCTGAAACACGAATAATACCAACCCCTCCACGTCCTGAAGGAGTTGCCACCGCAACAATGGTATCTTCATTAAAGATCATTTTTTATTCAATAAATATTTCCCCAAGGCAATAATGCTAGTGCTTTTACCTGCTTCAATTTGCCGCGTGATAAACCATTGTTGCCCTATTGATAGCAAACTATTAACAACCCAGTAGAGAACCAAACCTGCTGGGAAAAACAAGAACATAACAGTGAAAACGATAGGTAAGAAGGCAAATATTTTCTGTTGCATTGGATCCATTTGGGGGGGATTTAATTTTTGCTGTAAATACATACTAGCACCATAAATTAACGGCAGAACGTAGTAGGGATCCAATACCGATAAATCTTCATACCATCCTAACCACGGTGCTTGACGTAACTCTACACTTTCAAGTAACACCCAATAAAGCCCCATAAAGACAGGCATTTGGATCAACATCGGTAAACAACCACCAAGGGGATTAATTTTTTCCTTACGATAAAAATCCATTGTGGCTTTTTGTTTTGCTTGTGGATCACCTTTAAAACGTTCATTAAGCTCTTTAATTTTAGGTGCTAGTTTCTTCATTTTTGCCATTGAACGGTAACTCATGGCAGAGGGGTAAAAGAAGACAAGTTTGATCAACAAAGTAACCAAAATAATTGTCCAACCCCAGTTACCAACGACATTATGAATCGATTGCATAATCCAAAATAGTGGCTTAGAAACAAAGCTAAACACACCGTAATCAACGGTTAAATCAAGACCTTTTGATATCTTTGCTAACTCTTCCTGATTTTTGGGTCCAACATAAAATTGATTGCTAAAAGTGGCTTTTGTAGCGGTTGCTATTTGTTGTTGTGGCGATTTAACCCCTATAATATAACGATTAGCATTCGAAATATAATTGGTATAATAGGTGTTCTTTTGCTCTTTAGGTGGAATCCATGCGCTTACAAAATAATGCTCAAGCATGGCTGCCCATCCCCCTTGAATAACCTCACTCAAGGGTTTATCTTCCATATCAGAAAAACTAACTTTTTCATATTTTTCATTATAATAGGCAGAACCTACATAGAATCTATTCCCTATCATACCGCTCGAAGTCTTATTTTTTGGACTATGAGTTAATTGCTGGTAACTATTACCTTTCCATACCGTACCACTTTGATTATCAACTTCTTGATCAACTGCAATCAGAAAACTTCCCCGTTTAAACGTATAACGCTTAGTAACGGTGATTCCTTTGCCATTTTTCCATGTTAAAGGAACAACCAATTGCTCACTATTGTCTAATAATTTATATTCCGTTTGTGGGGCTGTAAACTGCGCATAATGATTAGGCGCTAGCTCGGACGAGGTACTGATAAGACCTGATTGTGCAGCATAGGCTTTGTTACGGTCTAATACACGTACGGGCTTATCTTTTTCTTCTAAGCTAATAGGGTAAGTCAACAAATCAGCTTGAATAAGTGATCCACCTTCTGTACTGATAATCACATCTAGTACATCTGTTTTTACACGAATTTCAGTTTCCGTATTTTTAGATGTTTCCTTTGTTGACACTGCTTGTGCTGTTGTAGCTACGGTTGCAACGCCTTCTGGTATATCTGAACGATTAGCAGATGGAACGCTAGAAGGACTAGCATTTGGGATGCTTTGAGTAATAGCCGTTGCACTGGTCTTAGTAATCACAGGCTTTGGAGCATGATCCTGCATCCATGCTGTCCATATTAAATAACTTAAAAATAATAAAGAAAAGTACAATAAAGGGCGTAGTTGATCCATGGTCTATCCTTCAAAAAAGCTATTAAATGCAACGACATTCAATACTTCTAAAATTGAGTAAAACTTTAGCGGGTGTGTTGTTAGGGGCTGAATTTCTTTTGCATATAACACCACTGTTTTTCTAACTGGCGAAGTATCTGCTCGTTACTCAACTGGAGTGCAACAGGACGACACATAGCAATAATATCAAGAGGAGGGAGTTGATGCTGCTTATGTCTAAAACTCTCACGAAGCAGACGCTTAATACGGTTACGATCAACCGCACGTTTTGCACTTTTTTTTGCTATAGCCAAGCCCAAACGAGGATGAGATTGATCATTTAATCTGACCAGCAATGTAAATGATTCATTACCAAAACGACGCGCATCAGCAAATACATAACTGTACTGTTGTGCATTCAACAATCGAACTTCTCTTGGAAACGTTTGCCCTGATGGTGTCACTGGCATTAATTTATTTTGTTTAACAATATAAATACTTTCATTTGCCTATCTAAATCTTAGAAGAAGGTCTACGGACAAAGACGAGCACGACCTTTAGCACGACGTGATTTTATCACCTTACGACCACCAACAGTACGCATACGAGAACGAAAACCGTGAGTGCGCGCACGCTTAATATTACTGGGTTGGAATGTTCTTTTCATGACTGATACCTAAATAATGCTGAAATATTAAACCGTACAATAGTTCATTGAAATATTGCAAAGAGAAAAGGCGTGAAAAATAAGCCAAGAGCCAGCCATTGTCAACTGTTTTAGGATTAATTTACTTGTGGATAAGTAAGCATTTGAAGTATTATGATGCGCTCTAAAATCATTAATACAGCATTGATCCCAGCTAGAATTTATTTTTTTCGGTCAAATAATAACGATATTGATTAAAATTCTAATATCGCTACTTTACAAGCAAGACACTTCCTTAATTGTATTTTTTGTAATCAGTCAGGGGCAATTACCCCTGAACTAAAGAGATTGTGCAAATATTCATGAAACAACTAAAAATAGTTAAAATTTTCTTTTGTCCCAGAATACTTGCACCGCCTCTTATAAAGAAACAGGAGCTTGAATCGTAAGATTCAAGATTTTATAAATCACGCTGTATTATCAAATATCACCTCTAATCAGTAAGGAAACGGATAATGCTCTGGCAACAATGTTTAAAACATCTAGAACAAGAGCTTCCAGATCAAGAAATAAACACATGGTTACGCACACTTCATGGTACACACGATGATCATGCACTTTTTTTATTAGCCCCAAATGAATTTGTATTGCAATATGTAAAAGATCACTATTTACCTAGAATTAGTGACTGTGCGCGCACTATCACAACTAATAATAAAATTCAAGTTATTTTACAAATTGGCTCTTCAACACCTCTTTCTAATAAAACACCTGAATTAACGCAATCACAAGTAACAGGGGATGACAACAATCAACAGTTTCCCAAACCCACCGTATTAAGCTCTTTGGACTCATCATCCTCCCTCAATATAAAACATTTATTTACCAATAGTCTTAATCAAAATATGACCTTTGATAATTTTGTTGAAGGAAAATCAAATCAACTTGCACGTGCCTCTGCCTTACAAGTCAGTGAAAATCCAGGTCAATCTTTTAATCCTCTTTTTATTTATGGTAGCTCTGGATTAGGTAAAACACATTTGATACATGCGATTGGTAATTCTATTTTAGAAAACAACAGTGACGCTCATGTAGTTTATTTAACCTCTGAGAATTTCGTCAATGATTTAGTTGGTGCATTACGCAATAACCAAATAAATGAATTTAAAGCTTTTTATCGTTCTACAGATGCTTTACTTATTGATGATATTCAATTTTTTGCTGGAAAAACACGTTCTATGGAAGAATTCTTTCATACCTTCAATACTTTATTAGAAGAACAAAAACAAATTATTCTTACCAGTGACAAATACCCACGTAATGTCGAAGGAATTGATGATCGTTTACGTACACGTCTTAATTCTGGTCTTACTGTTTCAATAGACCCACCCGACCTAGAAACACGGGTTGCAATACTACGTAAAAAGGCAGATGCTTTTTCATTAGTGTTACCAAATAACGTTGCTTTTTTCATTGCAGAACACTTCAATTCAAATGTACGCGATCTAGAAGGGGCTTTACAAAAGGTTGTCGCTACATTGCGTTTACGCCATCTCAACAAAGTAACCCTCGACTTTGTACATGATGCTTTGCGTGATCAATTAGCCAATAACACAAAAAAAATCAGCATTGAAACCATTAAAAAAACGGTTGCCCAACATTATAATATTCGCGTATCTGACCTTAATTCTTCTAAAAGAATACGTGTCATAGCAAGACCACGACAAATAGCGATGTCGTTATCCAAAGAATTAACGAGCCATAGTTATCCAGAAATAGGGAAAAATTTCGGTGGTAGAGATCATACAACGGTTATGCATGCCTGTAAAAAAGTAACCGAATTACGCCTTTTAGACCCATCAATAGAGGAGGGATATAATATTTTATATCGCACATTAGTTGATCAATAACCTATCAATTTATAGTTTAATTTTTAAGCTAAAATAGATCAAAATGTATACAATTACCTGTGGATAAGTCTGTGGATAACCCTGTGGATATCCTGTGGATAAAATGTGGATAAGTCGGGATTCGCAGGTGGAAAAAAAAGTTATCCACATTTTATCCACAGGATATCCACAGGGTTATCCACAGGGTTATCAACAGGCATTTTTCACATAAGTTATTGATATTAAAGTGGAAAAAAAAGTTATCCACAGAAAAGTGCCTCCCCTACTA
>WGBH01000273.1 GCA_015494435.1 Thiotrichaceae bacterium
GTTTCAATCACGCTGGCAAATAATGCTAAAGCACGACTCCCAGGGCAACCGCACCAAATTTAGTTTGACATCAAGACTTTAAGCAGATAGTCATCACCGGAAGTTGCTTTAAGGCGTTTATTGCGTATTCCAACTTTTGCAGAGGACTCTTGATTTTTAGCAAATTAAGTGCAATATGACGAATGACGGCAAAATTTTCTGCGCTATTATCTTTTCTTGCATGGCACTGGTCTTCATTGAAACTCACATCTAATGACCAATGTAAATTATTTTATTGGAATAGCTGTTATCTCATTCGATTTTTCCTCAGTTTTCAATTGTCCCAGCACCATTTTTTGGCGTTGCACCCAAGCATTTACCATGTGAATAGCACCTTTTCCAGATTGCCTATCATACATTGACAAACTGTTGCTTGTTAAGTACATCTTTTATTTCTTTAGATAATGGGCTAGGAAGTAATGTCACTGCTATTCCTCATGTTGTTAAAATTACCTCTCCTTGGATAAATTAGTTCTGATTTATTTATAATAGGATGATTAATTTGTGATTTTTATGCGATAGCCCTGCCTTTTAGACCTTTTAGATAACGAAACAATAGCAGAAAAAACGGGATTGCCTGTCAGTGAAATAGAAGAAATGAAATGATTTTATTCGGCTCTCCTAAAATTTTCGTGGGAAATTATTCCAAGAAAATTCTAGAAGAACCTGAAACTTAGTTCAAAATAATCTCAGAATTTGTGATAACAAGCGTAGCTCCTTTGCTAGCATGAAACTTATCCAGTTGAGAGTGCATTTCAGTAAAGACATTAAGATAGCTCCCGCCTTCTGGTGCGCCTCTTGTTGGATCAAGTATAGAGCTATGATTACCCTGTATAAATCTCACAATCCTAGGTTTTCCCACTGAAACGGTATTAATGGCATCAGAGGCAGCGGTTGCACCTAATGCTGTGGCGAGTATTTCAGTGCTTGAATTAGGCACTGTTTGATCGGGTAAATGTGTATCACTACCATCACCGACTACTTCTGTCATTTGAATCGGATGTAGCATTGCGGCATCTTTGGCAAAGTTGATAGGATCAGCAGAATCAAGCACCCATTGTGTACCTAATAAAAAGGCTTGGTAGCCTGAGCCTGTTACACCTTGTGCCGCTAGCCCTGCTTTAATGGGTGGAGCAAAGGTTACTGAATCACGCAGTATGGTGCTGATACTCGCACCTGTTGTTAGTAATGAACTGGGCATTGATTTACTTTCTACAGCAAGAAAAGGAACGGCAATAATTCCTCCTAATGAATGCGCCACTAGACCAACATCATTAGCATTAATATCAGCAATATTCTCCAAACTACGTCTAAGTACCAATAAATTTGCCACACCTTGACGTACATTATCGCGCGATGTTAAAAAGCTATTAAGATTAATGAAATGTAGACCAGAAGAGTCCACTAGACCATCAGGTTCCAAAGCACCTGTTTCATTATTCCTAAAATCAACATCAAAGGTTGCTTCTCTATCATTAGGAAACAAAGTATTACTGGCATGAAGAGGATTTGATCGATCAGTAATTCCGTGTAATGGCAAGTCAATAGCAATCATAGCGAAACCTGCTTGCGCCATTGAATCCGCATAGCGCAACATATCCAGCCGATTACGGGTGATACCGTGTTGATAGATAATAATAGGCCAACCATTTACAGGTTTGGTTTGACCTGAGTTTGCATTTGGCGTTGTCATAATAACAGGGGTATTCAAGGTCGTCGTGGCAATAGGTGTGGTATTAAAACGCGTTAATGCACTCCCTCCTATGCCTTTCCAATAGCCCGTCATGGAGGCAGTTGGGTTTTCATTGTCAGGGGCTTCCAAATAATAAGGAATATCCAAAGTGCCAATAGATACATCAGCCATTCCAGTAAGGATCGGACTAAAATCATTCGTTGTTTGACCTGTTGGTGCTAGAACGATTGCCCCCGCAGTCGCATTAATGGCAAGCTGACTAAGCACTGGTGTTATAGACTGAGTGGTAAACGACCAACTAAGTACAATCTTGCTTTTATCAATCCCTTTGGAAGCTGCCATGTCTTCCATATTATTAACTAATTGGCGGAGTGGTTTTAATGCTTCAAAATTAGACCCTGTTAATGGTGTAGCACTACGAACTAATGAATAGACAGAGGGTGTTTGTGCCACTGCACCCTTTGGGTCTTTAATGCCATTGGTTAAAATAACCAGATAGCTACTACTTTCTTTAAGAGGAGTGACAGGAGTTAATGCAAGCGTTGAAGCATTTTCTCCTATTGCTGTTGCCATTATGTCGGCTGTGGTTAACTCTTTTACAATATTTGTAATCGCACCCTGTTGATTTTTAGTCACTTCAAAAACATGAATACTATCCCCTACGATAAGACTGCTAGGGGCAAGTGACATATCAAATTCGGCAGTAACGGGGATAGTAGTTGAAAATCCATCCAATGTATTCACTGCTGTAATAATGGGATTATTATCTGGATTAGGAATATTTAAAGTACCATCTGTAGAGCCTTTAAATAATAGATCATTCGTTTTAGGAATTTTAGTACTAGCAGGGTCGAATAAAGGACCATGCGGTAAGGTGGAGTCCGTGCTTTCCGATGGCTGTTCAGAATTATCTTTTGATGAGCCTCCACCACATGCACTCAGTAACATTGCAATTGATAATGTACCCAACAATACGGGGGCTATAGGCAATCCTGATAGTAAAAATCGCATAAAATCTGTTTCCTAATAAAGTATAATTAACTTGGGTGATCGTAATTACTGTTCACTGTACTAGTATAGACCTATTAAATAATATTATTGATCGAATCTAGGCTGATCAAACAATCTTAAGATATATCTCTTCAACTATTTTAAAAAAGATCAAAAATTAATCATTATTTCTTATTTTTTCATCATTTAGACCCTATTTGATACTGGCTGTATTTTTTGAGATTGATTTAGAAATTAAGGAATGCTAGGTTATTCTACTTAATGATAGGTATTGATTATATCTAGCCCGCCTATTATGACTCTATGCTTCGTTTTCTAACACCAAACATCAAACAGACTTAAAATATGAATTACATACCCGTTAAATCAAAAAATACCCCCTTAATGTTCTCTGCTATTGTGTTCACTGCCTGTTTAGCGATGCCATTAACGTCTAGTGCGGATACAGACTCATCTGTTGATGCTATTATGGAACAACTTAAATCATTTAAAGCGCCTGTCCCCCAGGTATCAAAGCCACCATCTACCGTGATAGAAGATAGTGTAAAAAAAGAAGTCCCTGTAGAGAAGCCAAGCGAAGCTGTCAAAATAGAAACAGCGCCTGTAACTGAAAGCAATGTAACTAGAGATGAACCTCCTGCCTCTGGTATATATGTCCCACCAGAATCAGAACCAGAAAAAACAGTTGTTAAACGGAAAACTACAAAGGTAACTCGTACTGAAAAAAAAGCAAAAGTTAGATATCACCAAATTGCATCTCAAAAAAGAAGCACTAAAAAAGCAAAGAAAAGAGTTAATAGAAGAGTAAAGAAAAGAGTTAATAAAATAAAAAATAGCACAATAAATAATGAAGAATTTGGTCCAGAGTATATGGCACTCATTAATGATATATTAAATAATAAAACCCCTTCAAAACGATCTGCAACACTGCCTACTCATTCTTCAGGTCTTTCTGGCTGGATTTTTATAGGCAAATATAATGCCGCAGGACAATCAAAAGGCGTAAAAACTCTAAAATCAGGCAATCGGCTACCAGTGGTAGGACAGCAATATACGGTAAAATCTCCATTATTAAATATGCGTAAAACCCGTCCTCTTGGCTCTGGGCTAGGAAAATTAATAAAAGTCCTTCATGTTGGTGATCGGGTTCAAATCAAGCGTCTTTATCGCTCTAGCAAAAACAACTACTGGGCTAATATAGTACGTCTTTAATTGACTATTGCAAAAGTATTTACATACAGACACCACCTTCGACTCTGCTTAAACTACACAGTCTACACACTAACCCCCAAAGCAGAGGCGAAAATACGGTTTTTACTGAATATACCTTTTCAACTATTAATATCACAACATTCCTTATCTCCCCCCCCTTCTTTAGTCAAGGGTGAAAGTTAAGGGGCATTTCTTTATTATTTACATAGGAAGTTATCATGTTAAATAAATTAGTTATTCTTATCTTCCTTGGCTTTTTTAGTACTTCAATTGTTTTTGCTGAATCAGTGAAAGTAGGCAAAATGATAGGAGGCACAGAGGTGATTTACCCTGAGTGGTTTAAAGAAAGCTTCCTTGATTTTCGGGAAGATTCGGCCGAGGCTGCGAAGGAAAATAAACATTTACTTCTATTTTTCCATATTGCAGGCTGTCCTTATTGTAAAAAAATGTTAGAAGATAATTTTCTTCATGGTGAGAATTCTAAAATTGTTCAGGCTAATTTTGATTCAATTCAACTTGATTTAAAAGGTAGTCGAGAAATTGCTTTTAATCAAAAAATGACGGTAACAGAAGCAAATTTAGGCAAGGCTTTAGAGGTTCACTATACACCCACTATTTTATTTATGAATGCGAACAACGAGGTTGTGGTAAGACTTAATGGTTATCGTTCACCGCGTGAATTTAGATATGTATTAAATTTTGTTAAGGAAAAGGCTTATCAATCAATGGATCTAGCCACCTATCGACAGCAATATGCAACTGATTCAGTCTATACACTAAAAGATGATACTCGCTATTTAGCAACAAAACAGGCATATAACCTACAAAAATTAGTTAAACAAGACAAACCATTAATGCTTTTATTTGAAGATAAAAGCTGTGATGAATGCGAGCGTTTTCATAAAGAAGTACTGGATTTAAAAGAAACAAGTAAAATCTTAGAAAAATACAATCTAGTACGATTAGATGCACTTTCTGATGCCGAAATTATTGATCCAGAAGGCAATAAAACAACGGCTAAGAAATGGTTAAAAAAACGTAATATTAGTTATCGCCCTGCTGTTTTTCTCTACTCTGAAGGAAAAGAGATTGAACGAGTCACAGGTTTGCTTAAATCTTATCATTTTCAACAGCTTCTAAATTTTGTTGCAGAGAAACAATACAGCAAATTTAATTCTTGGATTGGCTACCTTGATCAGCAATCAGAAAAAATATTAAAATCTGGTAAAGATATTGATATTTGGAAATAGATTTTCTTTAATTGTGTATAATGTGTGCTTTGAATTTATAATAAAAATACAGCGTGCCTAACTCTCTTATAACACTTTCTGATTTACAATTTTCTTATCATGGTCGAAAAATATTTTCTGGTCTCAATCTTGAGATTGCGGAAGGTAAAATCACTGCTATTATGGGGTCGAGCGGCACGGGTAAAACCACTCTATTACGCTTAATTGGAGGACAATTATACCCTGATCAGGGTGATATAATGGTTGAAGGGAAGTCCATTCCCTCCTTATCAAATAAACAACTTTATCAAGTGCGTCGCCGTATGGGAATGTTATTTCAGTCGGGCGCTTTATTAACGGATTTGAATGTATTTGAAAATATCGCCTTTCCTATTCGCGAGCATTATGATTTTCCCGAATCCATTATTCGTAATTTAGTCTTAATGAAGCTTGAAATCGTTGGACTAAGGGGTGCGTATCAATTAATGCCATCGGAACTTTCAGGGGGTATGTCAAGAAGAGTCGCGCTTGCAAGAGCGATTGTACTTGACCCTATATTAATGATGTACGATGAGCCTTTTACGGGCTTAGATCCTATCACTTTAGGCACAATTGTCTCTTTAATTAAAGAGCTTAATCAAGCATTAGGAATGACCAGTATTGTGGTGTCGCATGATGTAGATGAAGTACTTTCTATTGCTGATGAAGTACATATTATTTCAAATGGCATTATTACTGCCTCAGGTACACCTGATGAATTAAAAAATTCAGATTCAAAATGGGTACAACAATTTTTACAAGGATTACCAGATGGTCCTGTCCCCTTTCATTACCCTGCAAATGATTATGCTCAAGCATTAAGAGAAGGTGGATAATGATAAATATCCTACAAAAAACAGGGCAAATAACACTAAATTTTTTGCAAAAAACGGGACGTGCTGTACTCTTTTTGATTCATATTTTAAGTGGATTAAAGCAACTTATTTTACGCCCTCAGCTACTCCTTAGAGAAATTTATTCTGTTGGTGTTCTATCCTTATTGATCATCGCGTTTTCAGGTCTATTCGTTGGCATGGTGCTGAGTCTTTTGGGTTATATTACTTTGGTAGATTTTGGTGCAGAAGGCACTTTAGGCGTATGGGTTTCATTATCATTGGTACGTGAATTAGCCCCTGTTTTAACCGCATTATTATTTTCAGGACGCGCAGGGTCTGCTTTAACGGCTGAAATTGGTCTAATGAAAGCGACTGAGCAATTAGCAAGTATGGAAATGATGGCAGTTGATCCTGTCAAACGCATTATTAGCCCTCGCCTGATAGCTGGCATTATTTCATTACCTATTTTAACCGTTATTTTTATGGCTATTGGTATTTATAGCGGATTCCTTATTGGCAGTGTCTGGCTGGGTGTTGATGAAGGCTCTTTTTGGTCACAAATGCAGGCAAAAGTGGATTTTCAGCATGATGTCCTCAACGGTCTAATAAAAAGCTTTATTTTTGGCATAGTGGTGACATGGATCGCTGTTTTTGAAGGCTATGATGCAACGCCTACCGCCGCTGGAGTCAGTGAAGCCACCACCCGATCAGTTGTCTATTCTGCCTTAGCTATTTTAGCTTTGGATTTTGTTTTAACCAGTATTATGTTTGGAATTTAAAGATGCGAGCATCAAGAAATACAGAAATAATGGTGGGTGTCTTCGTTTTATTCGGTTTCATCGCACTGTCTTTATTCTGTCTCTTATACACGTCT
>WGBH01000274.1 GCA_015494435.1 Thiotrichaceae bacterium
AAGTTCGGCCAGTCTTTAACAATTAAAAGATTAATCTTAAAAATGTGACTCCCATAACCTACTTGAAGCAAAAAACGGTGACCCACCTATGAAAAAGATAATTATTGGGATAATATTCCTAAGTCTATTTTTTGTAGCGATAGTAAACGGAAGTGGGTTAGTAATCCCACAAACTAATCAATTATCAACTAATAATACTACAATAGCTACCCAACAATCGAATTCCACATTTCCAGCCTTTGGACAATATATGGGCTTTGAATATTATGCCACCATTGATGAATTTGCTGATAATGGCAGTTATAATTATAATGACACCTATGTCTACGAGGACAACTATACCTATCAAGATTCTTATGAAGCCTATCTTGATTTTGTCAATACATCGGCAGTTACAAACCTTGGATGGTCAATTTCGAATAACACATACTATTTAGACCCAGATAGTGGGAACTGGACAGCAGATTGGACTATGTCTGATTGGGGTTTTGGATTGAATCAAAGTTCACCCTCAATTCCCGTGCCTTTTGGCAACAGTAACTATTTGAGCAATTTAACAGAGCGACTCTCCGAACTTACTGCCTTAAATGGAACCAACAATGCAACTGTGTTTATTGATTTTGTTTCTAATTCTCCAGATACCTCATATCTGGATTACAATTGGTCTTACATCAGTTATGGCTATTTAGTCCCCTATGATTTTGTTAATGTGACTATCTTTTATCAAGATGCAACTTATAACTACTTTAACTGGACATCATATCAATATGAAACTATAATCACAAATTTGACCGTGGTCGAGGAATGGAATTTATACGGTGCTTTTATTCCACAGGGAAATTATTGGCAAAATGTTCATGTCAATGTCACTTATACAAATACGGGATATTATAAAGCAAATGGCACTTATCAGTCCACGGGAAGTTATGCCAGCAATTTCACGTCCTTCTATGTAAGTATTTACAACATTGGCAGCAATTTTGGTATCAATTACTATGCACCAATCTATTGGTCATATAGCTGGAATGAAACAGTATACTCCGAAGAATATTATGAAAACAATTACACAGATAGTTACGTGGTTACAGCATTAGATCCTATTCCCGGTCTTAGTGGTTCAACCATTCCTTCTGATTGGCTGCCCGGTTGGATGCAACAGAACGTTTATTACACAAAAGGATACACGAAACAAAACTACACGTCAGCCGGGACATCTGATGCGGTAACCGCCATGCAATATTTTGATGTGTCTATGTGGAGTTACACCGGAAATTCCAATGGCACCAGTTTTTCTTATCAATCAACTTATTGGGCGAACTTTATTCCCGGCGCCTTACAAATCTTCGATGACCGAAACGGTAATGGTATTTTAGATCTAATAGCTAATCAGTCTTCACCCTATTATTTAGCACCATCAGACGATTCTCTTGAATATATAGCTTATTTAGAAGCCTACAGTTATTCATACTACTATAACGGCAGTTATTATGATGATTCTTATACATATAGTAATTATGGAGGCTATGTATATGAATACAATACCACCATCGACGAACCCAGTGTCTTTTACAACGATACATATACCTTCGGCCCACCAATTCCAAGCACATTCGACTACTCCCCATACTTTAATCTACCAAACTTTGACAACTCTACCAATACCATTAAATTCAGCTGGGGCATTGACTTTACTGACTTTCCCGTGTGGTTCTTAAATTGGACTGACTTTACCGAAAACACTAGTTACATGGACTTAAGTTATCGCTACGACTTAAACATCGTTCTGTCTTCAAATAACCCCTTAAGCATTACTCAAAATTCTCAAAACTTAACGACTGCAACCATTGCATTAGACACCTCCTACTATTTCGGTGAAGTGAAAGACTCCGCCTTACGCCAAGAATTTAGTGGCTTAAGTCTAGCTAATACGATTGATTCGTGGTTCTACACCGACTCTTATGTTGAAGAAGTCTCTTCTTCTGCGGCAACCACCGTAGCTACGAATTCATTACAATTTTCCAGCGGTAATACCACGTTAGCATCCGTTGATCTTAGCGGACAAAAAGCCAATTATACTCTCATGACACCCTCTGGAAATCAAACCTATCAAGCAAAAGCCTCAAAAATCACGTTATTCAGTGTGGCGGGAAGTGTTTCCGGCAATTCAACGGCACTTTATGAAGATCACTCCTCTAATCAAGTCAATACTGTTGTCGTCAATACTTCATACAGCTATACCTATCAATACATTGAAGCACTGCTTATCACAAGTTATGGCACATGGGACGGTTACGGCATCGTACATGACCCCACATTTTCCTCTGTCAGTGTTATTAATGCACCTTCCGGTGGTGACAGCAGCGGTGGCGGTGATGATACCTCCGGTCAACAACCCAGCGAGGGAAACAAAACTTCAGACACAGACACCTCACCTGAAGCAACAGGTCCCGAAGGTGGCGACACAGATCAAGGAAGTGGGGTGGTTACTCCGGGCTTTGAAATCTTGGCAACCGTCATTCCAATCACCCTTGGCGGAATAATATCACTCTACGTAAGAACTCTTAGAAAAAAACAACGCCATCCCTAAAATAAAAATAATTAATTAAAATGCAATTATTTTCCTTTTGTTTCTTTTTTCTTTCTTTTTTAGTTAAAATACCTATGATTTTTTCTTGT
>WGBH01000275.1 GCA_015494435.1 Thiotrichaceae bacterium
GAGATAACTTAAGTTAGAAGCAAAAAAGTAGCATAGGGACAGGTATATCTATTATGCAAAACTACTTAACTCACTCTTTCTCAATATATTTTCTTACGGATAGGTAATTCAGATGTTTGATGCAGGCTTTGCTGAAGTCATGGTAATAGCCGTGATTGCCTTGCTAGTGATTGGTCCTGAGCGTTTACCAGAGGTTGCGGCGAAAGTCGGCGGTTGGATTGGTAAAGCTAAAGCTTTTGTATCCTCAACAAAAGCAGATATTGAACGTGAATTTGAAGCGTCCAAAATGAAAGATATCCTGACTGAGCAAAAAAAAGAAATCGAAGAATTACGCCAAATGGTGAGTGAAACACAAGAAGATTTTAGAAGCAATGTGGATGATGCCAAAGGTCTATTTGAAGATAATATCAATAGCAGTATCGAAGGTGTTAAAGCGCTGGATGAAGATAAAAAATTAAACCAAGACAAAAAAGATAGCGATAGCAGTGAAACTAAAAAATCATGACGGATAAGCTTCCAATAAAAAATCAAAGCTCCAAAAAAAACAGTGCTGAAACGGCAGAAGAACAAGGTTTTCTTGCTCATCTGATTGAATTACGCAATCACCTGTTGCGTATTGTTATTTCTATTTTTATTGTTTTTATTTTTTTAGCTCCCTTTGCTCAAACACTATTTGATTGGTTAGCCGAGCCACTAATAGCTCAGGGGCAAAAACTCGTAATTATTGGCGTAGCTGCACCATTTTTGATCCCTTATAAATTTGCCTTTATGCTGGCTTTTCTAATAGCCCTCCCCTATGTTTTTTATCAGGTCTGGGGGTTTGTGGCTCCTGGTTTATACAAACATGAAAAGAAGCTGATTTTCCCTCTATTATCATCCAGTGTATTCCTATTTTACCTTGGTGTAGCCTTCGTTTACTTTGCGCTATTACCGATGATGTTTACCGTATTGCCTCTGTTTGCGCCTTCTAGTGCAACCTATTCTCCCGATATCGCCAACTACCTTGATTTTGTCATTATGATGTTTCTTGCCTTTGGTTTCGCTTTTGAAATGCCAATTGCAACCATTTTGGTTATTACCACAGGGATGACAAGCAGAGAAAACCTCGCCCAAAAACGCCCTTATGTCATTGTCGGAGCTTTTGTTATTGGAATGATCCTAACCCCGCCTGATATGATTTCTCAAATCATGCTCGCTGTGCCGATGTGGTTACTATTTGAATTAGGGTTAGTGTCAAGTATTCTCTTTAAACAGCGTATTAAAGAAGCCGTTAAATATCGAGATAAAATGCAAGAAGAAAAACACATCGACTCTGCCAATGCAATGGTTGCAAGTGGCTCAGCAGCGGCTGTTAATGAAGCAGCAAATAAACTCTGGGAAGATGAGAATTATGAATACGAAGAATATGATGATGAGGATGATTATAAACAACTAACAGATGAAGAATTAGATGCTGAATTAGAACGTATTGAAGCCGAAGAGGAAGCCGAAGAGAAAAAGAAATCTCAACAGGCTAAAGGTTTGGATAAACTAAGCTCTAACTCTGATACTACAAAAGAGTGATTGATAGAATCAGATTGGGATAGCAAACATAATTTTGCTAATCTGACCCTGACCTGTATTTTGTCTCATTATCAAATTCTAGTTCGACATATAAGGAACCTCCTAAAGCCTCACAAAATAATGTGGGGCTTTTTAATGTCTGTCATAAAGTTGTCATATTAATTCCTTACAGTACGTTTATTGTTAATTAATACAGAGGAGTTAAAAACTATGAAGAAACTTGCATTGATGGTAGCAGTAGGGCTTGGCACCATAGCGTCATCCACAGTATTTGCTCAGTCTCGTGATCATATCGATATTGTTGGTTCATCAACGGTCTATCCTTTTGCAACCGTAGTTGCTGAAACTTATGGTAAAAAGACAGGCAAAAAAACACCAAAAATTGAGTCAACGGGTAGTGGTGGGGGAATGAAATTATTTTGTGCAGGCAATGGGATTAACACGCCTGATATTACCAATGCTTCACGTCGTATTAAAAAAAGTGAATTTGATCACTGTCAAAAAAATGGTGTTAAGGAAATCGTTGAAGTACAAATTGGTTTTGACGGGATTGCGATTGCTAACTCTAAAAAATCTGCTCCCATGAATATTTCACGTAAAGATCTTTTTCTAGCCTTAGCAAAAAATGTTCCAGCAAAAGATGGCAGTGAGAAATTAGTTCTTAATCCATATAAAACATGGAAAGACGTTAATCCTGCGTTACCTGATACTAAAATTGAAGTATTAGGGCCTCCTCCAACCTCTGGAACCCGTGATGCCTTTGTTGAATTAGCGATGGAAGGCGGATGCAAGCACTTTGCTTTTATCAAAGCAATCAAAAAAACGGATAAGCAAGAATACAAAGCTATTTGTCATAGCATACGTGAAGACGGTTCCTATATTGAAGCAGGTGAAAATGATAATTTAATTGTTGAGAAACTGGAAAAAAACCCTAAAGCATTAGGTATCTTTGGCTTTAGTTTCCTTGATCAAAACGCTGATAAAGTCCAAGGTGCCATTATTGATGGCAAGCCACTGACTTTTGAATCTATTGCGGATGGCTCTTATCCTATCTCACGTCCTTTGTACTTTTATGTAAAAAAATCTCATGTGGGTAAGGTGCCAGGTATTGTCGCTTACCTAAAAGAATTCACCAGCGAATCAGCTTGGGGCGACGAAGGTTACTTAACCGATAAAGGCTTGATTCCTCTTTCTAAAGAGAAGCGTGATGCAATGGCTGCATCTACTAAAGCATTAACACCTTTAGTCCTTTAAATGAGATCAGCTAAATGCCAATAAAATTTCTCCTTATTACGTTGCTAGCATTGCTATTGTTCGGCTATTTTATTGGACGTAAGCGATCATTAGCTCTTAAAGCGAATAATGGCGGCGCAAAAAAAACGCTTCATTCCTTGCCTAAATACTATGGTTTTTTAGTCTCTTTATGGGCTGGAATCCCCGCGCTCATTATTTTATTACTTTGGACTGCCTTTGATACTACCATTATTACCTCAATGACAGTCTCCCAACTACCCGAACAAACTCAACAATTGTCACAGGATGAGTTAGGGCTGTTAATGAACGAGATAATCAATCTTAGTCAGGCAGACAAGATCAGCGATGTGAGTGCTAACGATGCAAAAATGCTGATTAAGCAAACGGCAGCTAATAACTTCGCTCGTTTTAGTCATATCAGTAATTTAGCAAAAACAGTATTGGTATTGGTGATGGCACTGATGGGTTTGCTATTGGGGTTACGTTATATCCGCGCTGAAACACGCGCACGAAATTACGTTGAAACAGCGATTAAACTTACTATGATGGGCTGTGCATCCATTGCTATTTTAACCACTTTTGGCATTATATTTTCAGTTTTATTGGAGTCATTACAGTTTTTCAAAGCGGTTCCGATCACTGAGTTTTTATTTGGAACCACTTGGAGTCCACAAACAGCTATTCGCCCTGATCAAGTCGGTAGCTCGGGTAGTTTTGGTGCATTGCCTTTGTTTGTTGGTACTTTACTGATTGCGTTTATTGCAATGTTAGTGGCTGTGCCACTGGGTTTGATGTCAGCTATTTATTTGTCTGAATACGCAAGCCAGAAAGTACGCACGGTGGTTAAACCCATATTGGAGATTTTGGCAGGTATCCCAACGGTTGTTTATGGCTTTTTCGCAGCCTTAACCGTTGCTCCCGTTATACGCGATATGGGTGAATCAATGGGATTTCACCCCGCTTCTGAAAGCGCGTTAGCAGCGGGTTTAGTGATGGGGGTGATGATTATTCCTTTTGTTTCCTCTTTGTCGGATGATGTGCTGTCTGCAGTGCCACAAGCAATGCGAGATGGCTCTTACGGTATGGGGGCAACTAAATCTGAAACCATTAAAAAAGTAGTCATTCCAGCCGCATTGCCAGGCATTGTTGCTGGTATATTACTGGCAGCTTCTCGTGCTATTGGTGAAACCATGATTGTGGTGATGGCAGCAGGTCTAGCGGCTAAAATGACCGTTAATCCAATGGAAGCAGTCACCACTGTCACCGTGCAAATTGTTACTTTATTAACAGGCGATCAAGAGTTTGATAGCCCTAAAACACTGGCGGCCTTTGCGTTGGGCTTAGGTTTGTTCATGGTTACATTGATTCTTAACGTGATTTCTTTACATGTGGTACGTAAATACCGTGAACAGTATGAATAGCTATGAAGGGCAAGCATAATGAAGCAAAGTAATACCGATAAAATTAAAGCAAGCTTAAAAAAACGCTATGCTAAGGAAAGGCGCTTTCGTCTTTATGGCTTAATCTCTATTGCAATCAGTTTTCTTTTTTTACTGGTTCTATTAGTCAATATTAGTATTAAGGGTTTGCCTGCCTTTCATCAGACCTATGTGAAACTGGATGTGACAATTGATGCAAACGTGTTAGGGATCGATAAAAACAGTGATCATGAGGCGTTATTTTCTGCTGATTATTCAATAATCATCACGAAAACACTAAAGAAAATGTTTCCCGATGTAAAAAGTCGCAAACAAAAACGTGCTTTGAAAAAATTAGTCAGTAATTCAGCAGCCTATGATTTGCGAGATGCGGTGACTGCTAACCCCAATCTCATTGGTACAACACACTCTTTCTGGTTCTTAGCCAAAGATGATGTCGATGTGTACGCTAAAGGTAATATTGATCGTAACTTAGCTGAAACAGAGCGTCGCGTTAAAGATTTTCAACTAGCTTGGATTGATCAACTGGAAAAAGAGGGGCGTTTAAAGCAACGTTTTAATAGTCGCTTCTTTACCTCTGGAGATTCTAGAGAACCAGAGCAGGCGGGCATTAAAGGTGCGATGGTGGGTTCTTTGCTAACTATGCTGGTAACACTGTCACTCTCCTTTCCAATTGCTGTAGGCGCTGCTGTGTATCTAGAGGAATTTGCACCTAAAAATAATCGCTGGGTCGATATTATTGAAATTAATATTAATAATCTTGCGGCTGTCCCTTCGATTGTGTTTGGTTTACTTGGTTTGGCGGTATTTATTGCCTTTTTTGGTGTGCCACGTTCAGCGCCCTTAGTTGGTGGCTTAGTGCTGAGCTTAATGACCTTGCCAACCATTATCATTGCCAGTCGAGCTGCGATTAAATCAGTCCCCTCTTCAATACGTGAAGCAGCTTATGGATTGGGAGCATCACGGGTACAAACGACCTTTCATCACACTCTTCCGTTGGCAATGCCTGGGATTTTAACAGGAACGATTATCGGTATGGCGCAAGCATTAGGTGAAACTGCTCCTTTATTAATGATTGGTATGGTCGCTTTTGTGGCTGATATTCCGCAAGGTATTACGGATCCATCCACTGTTTTACCTGTACAAATTTATTTATGGTCAGACAGTCCAGAGCGAGCTTTTACGGAGCGAACATCCGCCGCTATTATGGTATTGCTTGGTTTTTTAATCGTGATGAACTTTTTGGCGGTGTTACTGCGTAAACACTTTGAAAGACGCTGGTGAGAGTCAACTATCCCTCAGCTAAAGACAGAGGGATTTTCTGACCACCAATTTTATAAATAAGCAAGTTCCAAGTAATGAATTTACCCATATTACGCTGATTTTTTGTTCTTGATTGGAGTATCTAAATCGTTGCGCATAGTTATTCTACGCAACGATTAAAATGAGTCAAACAGGGACAAAAGGGCAAGTAAGATGGGTAAATTTATTGCTTATAACTTCCTAACGGTAACAATATTATGACGGAAGCAATAGAAAAACGCGATGAATTTGATGTTGAAATTAAGGGTACAGTTGGCAAACCTTTTGCTGATGATCCTAAATTTGAGTCACGCAATGTAGATGTTTTCTATGGTGATAAACAAGCAATCTTTGATGTAAATTTGGATATTGCTAAAAATGAAATCGTTGCCATGATTGGTCCCTCTGGTTGCGGTAAATCTACTTATTTACGCTGCCTCAATCGTATGAATGACACTATTCCTATCTGTCGAGTTACAGGTCATATCAAGCTTGATGGCGAAGATATTTATGACAAGCATCAAGACCCTGTTTTATTGCGCGCCCGAGTCGGGATGGTGTTTCAAAAAGCCAATCCTTTTCCTAAATCCATCTATGATAATGTTGCCTATGGTGCTCGCTTGCATGGATTGACCTCTAATAAAACGGAATTGGATGATCTGGTTGAAAAAAGCTTGATTCGGGCGGGATTGTTTAAAGAGGTAAAAGATGATTTACATAAACCAGGGACAGGTTTATCAGGCGGTCAACAACAGCGTCTTTGTATTGCTAGAACCATTGCAGTTGATCCTGAGGTGATTTTAATGGATGAACCGACCTCAGCACTTGATCCTATTGCCACCGCCCTAATCGAAGAGTTAATGATTGAATTAAGTGCGAAATATACCATCGCCATTGTTACTCATTCGATGCAACAAGCAGCACGTGTTTCCAATCGAACCGCTTATTTTCATCTTGGCAAACTGGTTGAGGTAAATGATACCGATTCAGTTTTTACCAATCCTGAGCATCAATTAACTGAAAATTATATTACGGGACGTTTTGGTTGAAAATGTCAGGGAGTTTCAAGTAATGAATTTACCCATATTGCGCTGATTTTTTGTTCCTGATTGGAGTATCTCAAAAGGAGCATAGTTATTCTACGCAACGATTGAGGGGATTCAAACAGGGATAAAAGAGCAAGTAAGATGGGTAAATTTATTGTTTGGAACTTCCTTATCCCTTTTATTCGATCTACTAGGAATACATTATGGAGTTAGGACAACATATATCACAAAGATATAACGAAGAATTAGAAGAAATACGCAGTAATGTTTTAAAAATGGGTGGTCTAGTTGAAACACAGACCACCAATGCAATTAAAGCGTTGCTAAATCGGGATGCTGATTTAGCAGATAAAGTCGCAACCTCTGATGATGCGGTGAATCAAATGGAAATAGCCATTGATGAGGAATGCACTCGTGTTATTGCTAAACGCCAACCTGCGGCTTCTGATTTACGCCTTGTAATTGCGGTGGTTAAAGTGATTACTGATCTGGAAAGAATTGGTGATGAAGCGGAAAAAATTGGGCGTTACTCTAAAAAACTAGCAAAAAAGAAAGTCATTAATGATATCCATTCTGAACTGTCACATTTAGGTGAGCTAGTTACTCAAACATTGCAAGATTCTTTGGATGCCTTTGCGCGCTTAGATGCAAATGATGCAGTGCGTATTC
>WGBH01000276.1 GCA_015494435.1 Thiotrichaceae bacterium
ATAAAGGGCATGATTATTCACGCAATATATTCTCAATTATTATGTTATACACTCCTCATATTTATGTAAAAATATATTATTTCATATAATGGCATGTGAAAAATTATTACTGTTAGTAGCCCTTGTTAAGAGCGTACTTATTTCATAGCGATCTAAAAGAGATGCTAGAATGGCGCACTGTCCCTATTTTGAAGAAATATTTATGAAACCACCTGAACTACTTGCCCCTGCTGGTACATTAAAAATGATGCGTTATGCCTTTGCCTATGGTGCTGATGCTGTTTATGCGGGGCAACCACGCTATAGTTTGCGCGCACGTAATAACGAGTTTATGAATGATAATCTGATGATTGGTATTCAAGAAGCGCATGATTTAGGTAAAAAATTATTTGTTGCTGTGAATACCATGCCACATAACAGCAAAGTCAAAACATTTATTGAAGATCTTACCCCTGTGATTGAAATGAACCCTGATGCATTGATTATGGCCGATCCTGGTTTGATTATGATGGTAAAGGAAACATTTCCTGAGGTGCCATTACACCTATCAGTACAAGCGAATACGGTGAACTATGCGACAGTTAAATTCTGGCAAAATTATGGCATAGAGCGGGTTATTTTATCGCGTGAATTATCACTCGATGAGGTCGAAGAAATTCGCCAGCAATGCCCTGATATTGAGCTGGAAGTTTTTGTTCATGGTGCATTATGTATCGCTTACTCAGGACGTTGTTTACTATCAGGGTATTTCAATCATCGTGATCCTAATCAAGGCACCTGTACTAACTCTTGTCGCTGGGAGTATTCGACCAAGCCTGCCATAGAAACAGAAGAAGGGATTGTTACCCCTGCAACAGAAACGGTATTACCTGCGGATGCATTAAATAACGCAGGTTGTGGAGATCAGGAAAGACATCCATTGGCTGATCAAGTCTATTTTTTAGAAGAAAAGCAACGCCCTGGTGAACTGATGCCGATTATGGAAGATGAGCATGGCACTTATATCATGAATTCTAAAGATTTACGTGCAATAGAGCATATCCAGCGTTTAACAGAAATTGGTATTGATTGCCTAAAAATAGAAGGTCGCACTAAATCGCATTATTATACGGCGCGCACTACGCAATCGTATCGCCAAGCGATTGATGATGCGATAGCAGGACGTGAGTTTGATAATACACTGCTAGGGACATTGGAAAATTTAGCCAACCGTGGCTATACTGATGGCTTTTTTAAGCGTCACCATACGCATGAATATCAAAACTATATTGAAAATGCGTCCAAAGAAAACCGTCAACAATTTGTAGCTGAAATGATCAGTGTTGATCGGGAGAATGGCACCATTGATGTGGAGGTAAAAAATCGCTTTAAAGTGGGGGATCGTTTACAACTGGTGATGCCAAATGGTCATAATAGAGAAATAGAGTTGACCTCCATGACTAATCTTAAAGGAGAAGCAATGCAAGTTGCCCCTGGTAGTGGGCATCAAATGCGCCTTCCTATTACAGGAGTCGAAGATGATAAGCTACTGATTTCTCGTATTTTTTGATGGTTTTTCGTTCCTGCTTCTTAGCTAACTTATCGAAAAAGAAGGTGATCAATAATGAAATATCGATTAGCAATAATTTTTCCTATTTTACTCCTTTCAGCGTGTAAAGTAGATCAAGAGCTAGGGCTTACAGAAGAATCACGAACACCTATACAAAATGAAAACCCTAGTAATTGTCCTCTATGGAAAGCTGGGGATAGGGTAAATATCACAGAAAATACAACCCTTCCGAGTGGATGCAATTATGATCGAGTCAGTTTTGAAATTTCTGCCTCTAATCTTACCTTTGACTGCAATAATGCAACACTCAATGGCTTAGGGAAGACAAAGCGTAATGCTTTTTTTCTTCCTTATAAAAAAGACGAATCGCCATTGCTTGCTGCTTTTTTTATACGGGGATCAGAAAATAATTTCATTGAAAATGTGACCATAAAAAACTGCATTATAACTCTCTACGTTAATGGTATTAATGTGGATTTTCTATTAAATGAAGCGACTCATAATGACCTAAAAAATAAGATCAATGTGACCTCCTTAGAAGAGCATTTAAGAACAATTTCACCTAAAAATATTGAGGTGCAGAATACTCAAATTGTAGCTAACCATAAAACAGGCATCTATCTTCAACGTTATATTACTGATTTTAAATTAAAAAATAGCACTATTAAAGCAAACGATGTGGGTATTTATTTAGAATCAGGCACAAGAAATAATTTAATTAGCCATTCTACTTTTACTAAAAATGGTGAAACAACCTATGATATTAACACTAGGAAACGGACACTTCGGATTAAAAAACGAGAAGCAATCGCAATAGATTCTTCCGCCTATAACACCATTACGGATAATCAGTTTATTAATAATGCAGGGGGTGCAATTTTTCTTTATAAAAACTGCTATGAAAACTATGAAGATGCAAGTTCCTTACCACGGTTTCAACACAGTAGTTTTAATATTATTAAAAATAATATCTTTTCAGATGAACCAAAAGGAGTTTGGATTGCCTCAAGACAAAGTCGAGATATGGATAATTTTAATTGTGGCGATCCCATCGTATATGCAACTGAAGACAACAAGAAAAAATACTATCAGGATTTCTCCCGCAGTAATCAAGTGATTAATAATGTCTTTGACGGTGTTAAAAAATCTATCCTTATAGAAGATGATGATAATATTATTTCAAATAACACCTTCTCTGGTGAATCAAGAAACGATGTAAGCATTGGTACAGAAATACGCCAAAAATACCTCAATCATCCTGTTACAGGAACGACCTTAGAAAACAATATCTTTGATAGCACAGCCACTCCTCATGTAAGAATCATCTATGGGGCAACAGAGAATACCTTTAATAATAATAAACCTGCTATTTCTTTAGCAGAAAGTATCCAAGAAGAGTAAATACTAGTCAACAGACTAATAAACAATAAACAGAGAAAAATAATCCCCTTTGCCTGTGAGTTGGCTTACATCATGCTGAATTTGTTCACCTTTTTGCCCTGCTTGTTGTATATAGCAGGTTTTTGCTAAACGCTTGCTTTGCTTAATGAGTTTTAATAAACGTGGACGAGCACAACCTGCTTTCATAATAACAACGCTTGAATAATCATTTAGTGCATTTAAAATTTGATCATCTGTATTGCGTGAAGAGACAATGGCTAAATTTTCATTTTGCTGTAGAAGAGGTATTTGAGCCAGTGCCGTTGTACTATGAATAGCACTAATTCCAGGGACAATTTGACAAAGATAGTGGGAGCTTAAACGTTGATACAGATAGATATAAGAGCCAAAAAAGAGCGGGTCACCTTCACATAAAAAAACAACCTTTAAACCCTGTTGTAGATAATTAGAAATTTGTTCGGCTGCTGTATCATAAGCTTGGTTAGCCATTTTTCGATCTGTTTTATAAGGCATAGAAATAGCCATTTGCTGCTGATCTACTATCCATTGAGTTGCAATATCACGCGCTATACTTGTGCCTATTTCAGATTTTAAATAGGCAATAATATCTGCCTGTTGAATTAAGCGCACTGCTTTTAAGGTCAAGTATTCAGGATCACCAGTCCCTACGCCAATGCCATAAAATATGCCGTTATTATTCATAAATAATGTCACAAGTACTGTAAACTCTGATTTAAAGTGAGAGGATGTTATGAACATTATTGCCAGTGGAGTCCCATTTTAGGATGGGAAAGCTAAACTAGGTTTCCTCTCACTAAAAACGGGGAATAAATTCCCCGTTCTGCGTTCCAAAATAAATTTTGGAACGAGTGAACCCTTCGACTCCCTCAGAGGAGTCGAAAGGATTAACTACACCCCTTAGGACGAGGTAAACCCGCAATTTTATTAGCTGATTTAATCAATCCACCCTTGGGGAAAAGTGAAAAAATGTATTTATTGCTTGAGCGATCTTTACCAAACTTAGCTTTCATAGCCTTCATAAATTTACGAGGCTCTGCAACTTGGTTGTTCTCGTAAAACATTTCACGCGTCAAATTAATAATATCCCAGCTTTCTTCCGTTAGCTCACATTGTTCAACATCAGAAGCAATTTTTTTAGCAACCTCTTCTGTCCATTCAGAAAGATCTTCCAACCAACCCGCTTCGCTCAATTGGACTATTTTACCGTCTACTTCTATTTCCATATTATATTTACCCTTGAGATTTAAATGACTAGAAATGATAAGACAAATTTTCATTCCTAAATACTGCTGAGAGTATCACTTCATATGGGTTGAAAACAGAACCCTTGCTGATAATGTGGGGACTATTAAGGGATAGTAAATAGAAGGAATTAACGGATCAAAGATTTTTCGTTAGCTATTCAAATTCATGATGAGTTGATTCCAAAGCAAAGATATGGGTAACGATATGGGTTAATATGGGGGAGTCTTTTATCCTAAAACCTTTGTGAAAAATGATAAAAAAACTGTTTCAAGAATTTCCTGATACCTTAAAGCCCCAAAGCTTGTTGTTAAGCAAAGGCGATTTGCTTTTCAAACAGGGTGATGCTGTTGCTAATCTTTATTTTATTCGAAGAGGAAAGGTTAAATTAGTTAGAAATACGGTTGATGGTCATGCTGTTGTATTGCATCTAGGGCAACAGGGGGAGTCTATCGCAGAGGCATCGCTTTTTTCTGATCAATATCACTGTTCTGCTATTGCGGATTTGCCTTGTCAATTTTCTGTTGTAAAAAAAGCTGATCTTCTCCAATTATTGCAATCTCATCCTGAGGCAATGATTGATTTATTAGCTATACTTTCACGTCAAGTAAGGGATTTACGCACTCTCAATGAAATTAAGAATATTCGCTCTGCAAAAGAAAAAATCCTTACCTTTATTCGCACACAGATGGATGAGAATAAAGTGATGAAGTTGAATTTATCACTTAAAGACTTAGCGCAAAAAATAGGATTAGCACATGAGACATTTTATAGAGAATTAAAGAAGTTAGAAGACTCTGGCGTACTACAACGAAATACTAAGCAAATCAAACTGCGATAAAAAACACTCGGTATGATTTGAATCATATACAATTTTATTACAAGCTCTGTATGATATTTATCAATCAACAACTAATTTGAGGTAGTACCTATGAGTATAAAAAATCCAATTTCTACAACCGTATTATGTGCCACATTATTATGGGGAGCATCTGCGGGTGTTTACGCTAACGAGGACAAAAGACAGTTTGTGGAAATGCCTAAAATGATGCAAGCGCATCAGTTAGCGAATATGCGCGATCACTTAATGGCGATTAATGAAATTCTTATGAGCATGGCAGCAAATGATTTAGACAAAGCTGCAAAGATTGCTGAGTCTCGCTTAGGAATGAGTTCTCTCTCTACACATGGCGCAGGTCATATGGCTAAGGTAATACCAAAAGGAATGGCTACCATAGGACAAAATATGCATAAAGCAGCCAGCCGTTTTGCTTTGAAAGCAGAAGAAGGAGACATTTTACCTGCCTATAAAGCACTTCAAGAAATTACCGCTGGCTGTGTTGCTTGTCATGCCGCTTATAAAACACGTAAATAGGGGCTAAAATTATGCTTAGATTATCTCTTATATTCAGCCTTCTATTTTTGCTCTCCTCTACCGCTATGTCAGGCGAAGTTAAGAAAGAAGAGACTAAGCCAGTGAAAACTAAGGTTGACACACGTATTAATCTTGGTTTTACGCCGAGTGAAAAAGCCAATTTTTTAGCAGAAATGCGCCAAATGCTAAGTAGCATACAAGGTATTATGGCTGGCATTGGTAGTAAAGACCCTGAAAAAATAATAAAAGCAGCTCGCTATTCTGGTAATAGAATGGCCAGAGCCACTCCTGAGTCGATAAAGAAAAAAACTCCCTTAGCCTTTAAACAACTAGGTGCTCCAACCCATATGATGTTTGAAGAGCTAGTTATTCGTGCTGAGACCGATGATATGGATATGTTGGCTGAACTTACGGGTAAACTCATGAAACAGTGTCTAGCCTGTCATACGATGTTTAAGGTGAGTGAATAAGAAAATTTCAAGTAATCAGTTTACCCATATTGTGTTGATTTTTTTTCTTCTTGGAGTATCTCAAGAGTCGCTTTGGTGAATAATAATTTTTTGAATACTTATATAACCTTGTAGGCTTGGACTAGGCTGTCGAAACGCCCCACGAAAAAACAACAATATCATTTAAATTCAATGATATATAAGAATTAAAAAACTAAAATATCTTCAATAACGATACCATAACAATGCCTTTTATCGTGTAATACAACAAACTATCAATGACTTAGATAA
>WGBH01000277.1 GCA_015494435.1 Thiotrichaceae bacterium
GGTAAGGGACGTGCACGGAATAACTTCCCGAACTTATAACGCAGAATTTTTATTTCAGATTGGATGAACTCATGAGGCGCATAGTCACTCTACGCAACGAATGAGATCATCTAAGCTGGGATAAAAAGACAAGTTAGAATCGGTAAGTTATTTCGTGCACGTTCCTAAGTGTGACGCATCCACCGTAACACGCTGGTTTTAGTGGATACGTTGTCGCTTGCCCCCCCCCTGTATATCATAAAATATCCGCATATTTGCACATCTTTTAATTGCCTTGGAAGTTCCCTATAACTTTTATTTTCTATGCTGTAAAAAATACGCCATCTCGTTGCTTGTCTGCTACCTAATATTATCTAAAAATATCTAAATATGTTATATTTCGTCGCTTAAAATATACTAAATTGGCGTAATAAAACTATGGCAGAATTTGTAGGGGAAATAATCCCAATTAACCTTGAAGATGAGATGCGTAAATCCTATTTGGAATATGCAATGAGTGTTATCGTCGGACGGGCTTTACCTGATGTTCGAGATGGACTCAAGCCCGTTCATCGTCGCATTTTATTTGCGATGAGTGATCTAGGTAATGACTGGAACAAACCCTATAAAAAATCTGCCCGTATTGTTGGTGATGTGATTGGTAAATATCATCCGCACGGTGATACCGCTGTTTATGACACCATGGTGCGTATGGCACAGCCATTTTCATTGCGCTATATGCTGATTGATGGTCAAGGTAACTTCGGTTCGGTTGATGGGGACTCTCCTGCCGCAATGCGATATACCGAAGTTAGAATGTCTAAAATAGCGCATCATCTGCAAGCTGATATCGAAAAAGAAACGGTTGATTTTATTGATAACTATGATGGTTCTGAATCTGAGCCTTCGGTTTTCCCAACACGTTTGCCTAATTTATTGATTAATGGTTCATCAGGTATTGCCGTGGGTATGGCGACTAATATTCCCCCACATAATCTGACTGAAGTTGTGAATGCCTGTCTTGCATTGATTGATGATGATTCTCTGGATGTTATGGATTTAATGGAGTATCTACCAGGGCCAGACTTTCCAACCGCAGGGATTATCAATGGTGCGCAAGGGATTAAAAAAGCTTATCAGACAGGACGGGGAAGTATCAAAATCCGTGCTGTAGCAGAAATAGAAACGGATAAAAAAGGGCGTGAGAAAATCATTGTTACGGAATTGCCGTATCAGGTGAACAAACTACGCCTTATAGAAAAAATTGCCCAACTGGTTAAAGATAAAAAAATAGAGGGTATTTCAGCGTTGCGTGATGAGTCGGATAAAGACGGTATGCGCATGGTAGTGGAAGTGAAGCGCGGTGAATCAGGCGAGGTGGTTTTAAATAACCTCTATAAGCAGACACAAATGCAATCCTCCTTTGGCATTAATATGATCGCTATTGATCATGGGCAACCTAAATTACTTAATCTTAAACAAATTCTTGAGGCTTTCTTACGTCATCGGCGTGAAGTTGTTACCCGTCGAACGATTTTCCTATTGCGTAAAGCCAGAGCGAGAGCGCATATTTTAGAAGGTTTAGCAGTCGCTTTAGGGAGTATTGATGCAATCATTGTGTCAATTAAATCCTCTGCTAATCCAGCCGAAGCCCGTGCCACCTTATTAGCGCGAGCATGGAATGCAGATGTTGTGTTGGAAATGTTGCAAAATGGTGATACTGATACGGCTAAACCAGAAGATTTATCTAGCAATTATGGTTTAAAAGAAGATGGTTATTGGCTTTCAGAAATACAAGTGAAAGCAATACTTGATATGCAATTGCATCGTTTAACAGGTTTAGAAAAAGATAAAATTCTGAATGAATATGGCGAAATTTTAAAGCGTATTATTGATTTGCTGGATATTTTGGGTCGTCCTGAGCGTTTAATGCAGGTGATTCGTGATGAATTGCTTGAAATTATTGAACTCTTTGGGGATGAGCGTCGCACTGTTATTAATGTGATTGGTGAAGATTTAGTAGATATTGATTTAATCCCAGAGGAAGACGTTGTCGTTACCCTTTCTCATGCAGGTTATGTAAAAGCACAACCCCTCGATACTTATAAAGCGCAGAACCGTGGTGGTCGTGGTAAAACAGCGACTAAAATGAAAGATGAAGACTTTATTGAAAAGCTCTTTGTTGCCAGTACACACGATATTTTATTGTGCTTCTCCAGTCGTGGCTATCTCTATTGGTTGCAAGTTTATCAATTACCAATGGCGAGTCGTATTTCACGCGGTCGTCCTTTTGTGAATTTACTTCCCCTTCAAGAAGGGGAGAGTATCCAAGCAGTCTTACCAATTCGTGAATACGAAGATGATAAATTCATCTTTATGGCAACTGAAAACGGTACAGTAAAGAAAACAGAACTGAAAGCCTTCTCTCGGCAACGTGCGAATGGTCTGATTGCGATTAAACTAAAAGATGGTAATGAATTAGTTGATGTAGCCATTACCAATGGTGATAATGAAGTGATGATATTCACTTCCGCAGGTAAAGCGATTCATTTTCATGAATCAGATGTGCGTACTATGGGACGTACCGCAGCTGGTGTGCGAGGTATTAAAGTCACAGGTGATACTAAAGTGAATGCGTTGATTATTGTTGATGAAGGCAAAGTACTGATGGCAACGGAAAATGGCTTTGGTAAACGCACTGATATTGATCAATTCTCGCTACAAAAGCGGGGTGGCATGGGTGTTATAGCGATTCAAACCTCAGAAAGAAACGGTCAGGCAATAGGGGCGGTACGTGTAACAAGTGATGATGAAATTATGTTGATAACCAGTGGTGGCATATTAGTTAGGACACCTGTTGAAAATATTTCAGTCAGTAGTCGTAATACCCAAGGTGTTACTCTGATTAAGCTAGGTAAAGGTGAATCATTAGTACAAATTGCTCCTATTGAAAATATGGAAGAGCCCGAAGTGCTTGAAAATAACGAAGCTGATATATAATTTTTCACATAGATTATTTCCCAAGGAGTGAAAGCGTCAGCTTTGGAACTTCCAACAATACCTTCGCCAAATTTAAATTTGTAGGGTAGATAAGTGTAATGCATCCATCGCAACACGTTGATTTTGTTGGATGCGTTATCGCCTATCTACCCTACAAAGTATGATTGGCGAAGGTATTATCTAAGTGAAGATCTATATATCATTCGATAGCAAAGATCGTTAATCAATGCACTAAAATAGAGCGTAGTCATTAAATGATGCGCTCTCTTATCACTAAAAATTATCTTTTTCAGCACTCCCTATGCCAAAATTAAAATAAAGATGTTCTAAACAAAAATAATCCTAAGGATATAAGGCAAATGAGGAGGTTTATATTTTTGGCATAATAATTGCTTAATAATATATATTTTACTAAGTTATTAACCAAGAGATGCCTGATGTTATTTGGACGAACTAAAAAAAATCCCATTAAAATAGCTGATAAAGATATTAAGGAATGGAAATATGCTACCTGTGGTTATTGTTCTACAGGTTGTTCTATTGAAGTAGGTTTTAATGCTGAAGGTAAACCTGTTAGCTCGCGTGGCGTGGCAGATGCAGATGTAAACCGTGGTAAATTGTGTTTAAAAGGTATTTTTGAACATGAATTATTTGATTCAGCGGGACGTGGTAGCGTTCCTTTAATGCGTGAGCATTGGCATCAAGAATGGCAAAAGAGTGACTGGAATACGGTGTTGGATAAAACGCATGATGAGATTCGACGTATCCAAGAAAAATACGGACGTGATTCTTTTGCGATTATTTCCACAGGGCAAATGCTAACCGAAGAGTTTTATACCCTTGGCAAGCTAACGCGTGGTTTAATCGGAACTAATAATTACGATGGTAATACTACTTTATGTATGGCATCGGCCGTATCAGGTTATAAGCGTTCTTTTGGTTCAGATGGTCCTCCAGGGTGCTATGAAGATTTTGAACATACGGATTGTTTAATTGCTTGGGGTTCTAATTTGCCTGAGCAGCATCCGATTATTTATTGGCGTATGAAAGAGGCGCAAGAAAAGCGCAATTTCCCACTGATTGTGATTGATCCTCGGGTTACTATGTTAGCGCAAAATGCCCATATGCACCTTGCAATTACACCAGGTACTGATGTGGTATTACAAAATGCCATGATGTATGTAATCTTAAATGAAGGGCTAGAAGATAAAGAGTATATCGAGGCAAATACCAATGGTCTTGAGGCGCTTAGAGCGGAAGTGGCTAATTATAATCCCGTTACGGCACAAAAAATTTGTGGCATTGATGAGGATACTATTCGCAATGTCGCGCGTTTATTTGCAAAAGCACCTGCCGCAATGCAAATTTGGACAATGGGAATTAATCAATCCACCCATGGATCAGATGGTGTAGTAGGAATTAATAATCTAGCACTATTAACGGGTAATATTGGCAAACCAGGTGGTACGTCTTTGTCTATTACGGGACAATGTAATGCGATGGGAACACGAGAGTGGTCATCATGCTCTGGTTTACCGAATCACCGCTATTTAGAAAATAAACAAGACCGTGAGGATATTGCTAAATTTTGGAATGTTGACCCTGAATTTTTCCCTAAAAAGCGTGGTCTGTTTCAGACTGATATTTATGCCGCCATTGAAACAGGTGAAATTAAAGGTCTTTGGTTAATTGCCACTAATCCGTTGTCATCTTTGCCTAATACAGCACGAATTCGCAAAGCGATGGAAAAATTAGAATTCTGTGTAGTACAAGACTGCTATCAAGATTCTGAAAGTAATCAATATGCACATGTTTTTTTTCCCGCAGGGACATGGGCAGAGAAAGATGGGGTGATGACCAATACGGAGCGTCGTATTAACCGTATTACCCCATTAATGCAACCACCCGCCGAAGCCAAGCCAGATTTATGGATATTCAACCGCATGGCAGAGCGTTTTAATACAGAAGGTAAAGTTAATTTTCCCGAAAAAGCGGGAGATATTTTTCGGGAAATGGGTGAACTATCCAAAGGTCGATTATCTGATAATTCAGGTATGACGCATGAGCTAATTGAAGAAAATCGTGGTATTCAATGGCCATACACCGCAGATCAGCGTGATGCTGGTGAAGCACCCAAAAAGGGCGGTGTGCGTTTGTATACAAAGACGGCGACTTTCCGCTATCCCGATGGTAAGGCCAAATTAATTCCGCTTCCTTTTATTGATAATAATGAAGTCCCAGATGATAAATTTCCCTTCTGGCTCAATACAGGACGCTTAATCGAGCATTGGCACGGTCGCACAAAAACGGGGAAAATTGGCAATAACAATAAATACAGTCCGATTCCTTTTATTGAGATTAACCCTGATGCGGCTGCTGAATTAGGCATTCAACGGGGTGATTATGTGCGTTTAGTTTCACGGCGTGCAGATGCGGTTGTAATGGCGACCCCCACACAAAGAGTTGCTAAAAATATGGTGTTTTTACCCTTTCACTTCCATGACTGTGCTAATCGTTTAACATTGGGGTTATTAGACCCGCATTCACGCCAACCTGCTTATAAACAAAATGCAGTGCGTATTGAGCGAATAAAAGATCAAAAAGCAGCGGCGAAGTTAAGCATGGAAATGCGAAAGTTCTAAAGTAATAAATTTAA
>WGBH01000278.1 GCA_015494435.1 Thiotrichaceae bacterium
ATTAAATACGCTTTCAATCAGTTTTAAACACTTTACTTTAAGTGCTTCTTATCTAAGTGAGCGGCGCATTATATAGATCAAATTCCCCACGTCAACATTTTAACGTCAATTATTTTATCTAAATAATTGACGTTATGCATCAATCTAAATTTAATTTAACACGCTTGGAATAGCTAAGGAAAACGGTTCGATTTCTGCATCAAAATGCTCGCCATCATCGGTTATCATCTGAAAACTTCCTTGCATTGAACCTACAGGTGTTTCAATCATTGTACCGCTAGTGTATTTAAAAGATTCATCAGGCTTTAAATGCGGCTGTTCACCAATCACTCCTTTGCCTCTTACTTCTTGCACACGGCTATTTGCATCAGTAATAATCCAATGACGTGATAACAATTTTACGCCAATATCACCTTTATTTTTTATGGTAATGGTATAGGCAAATACGAAACGGTTTGCTTCTGGGTCGGATTCCGTTTCAATAGGATAAGTTTCGACTAAGATATTAATGTGAGGTATATTTTTATTTTTCATAATTATTAATTATAAACTCTTTTATGCACCAATTCACCTTTTCAGCCATTGGGACGATTCATTCTTGTTATAAAGAAAAATTTGGTATTCCTCGCCAGCCTAGACTAGAAAATGAAGCAATTACTGAGCTGGTTTTATTAGCGCCTTATAACCGCCTAGAGGCATTACGCGAGATTGAGCAGTTCTCTCATATCTGGCTGATTTTCATATTTAATCAGACGCAATCTAAAGTATGGAAACCCCTTGTTCGCCCACCTCGACTCGGTGGTAATCAACGTATTGGGGTGTTTGCAAGCCGCTCAACTTTTCGACCGAACCCTATTGGTCTATCGGCTGTTGAATTAATCAAAATAAACCCTAGTGAAGACAAGGTGTCTTTGTTATTACGTGGCTGTGATTTAGTCGATGGAACACCTGTTATTGATATTAAACCTTATATTCCCTATTCTGACGCTATTCCCGACGCTAATGCAGGCTTTGCAACCACGCCTCCTGCAATACGATATAAGGTGAATTTTACCAGCGAAGCAATTGAACAATACCTGCAACTTGAAACGAACTTAAATCAGCAAAAAAATTTGCCTCCTGTTGATTTGAAAAAACTGATTATACAAATATTACAACTTGATCCACGCCCTTCTTATCAGCAACAATCAGGTGATAGGGTCTATGCAATGCGTTTATACAATATTGATCTTCGCTGGAAGTATCATAGTAGTGAGGAAATTTTGGTATTGGAGTTGGGAAGTTGCAAGTAATGATTATACTCATATTCCGCTGATTTTTTGTTTCTGATTGAAGTATCTCAAGAAGCGCATAGTTGTTCTACGCAACGATTGAGAGGATTCAAACAGGGATAAAAGGACAAGTAAGATTGGTATAATCATTGTTTGGAACTTCCTTAACCAGTACAGCGAATATTAATTGACGTTTTTCTTTATCGCACTACACTTTAGAAGCATCTCCTCTAAAACACACTAAAGGACAATATTTTGGCTGAAACAACATTACTCTGGCACGACTATGAAACATGGGGAGTCAATCCACGACGCGACCGTCCTTCACAGTTTGCTGCTATTCGTACCGATCTTGAGCTTAATATCATTGGAAAATCAATTGAAATATTTTGCCAGCCAAGTAATGATTTTATTCCTCATCCAGAAGCGGTATTGGTAACAGGTATCACCCCTCAACGAGCGATGAATGAAGGCATTCCTGAAGCAGAATTTTTTCAACAGATTAATGCTGAATTTTCCAAGGCGGGAACCTGTGGTGTTGGCTATAACAGCATTCGTTTTGATGATGAAGTGACCCGCTTTGGCTTCTACCGCAATTTTATCGATCCTTATGCGCGTGAATGGCAAAACGGTAATAGTCGCTGGGATATTCTTGATTTAGTCCGCATGACCCATGCGCTCCGTCCTGAGGGTATTATATGGCCACAGCGAGACGATGGATCAGGATTACCTAGTTTTCGTTTAGAGCATTTAACCGCAGCTAATGGTATTGAACATGCAGGCGCACATGATGCCTTGATTGATGTGAAAGCAACCATTGAAATGGCGCGTTTAATCAAAAAATATCAACCGCGCTTATTTGATTATTATTTTAGCTTACGACAAAAGAGTAAAGCAGCTGAACTACTCAACACACATTCAGATACGATTGTTTTACACGTATCGGGTATGTTTTCTGCCGAATTAGGCTCTATTGCTCCCATTTACCCTTTAATGCAACATCCTAGCAATAAAAATGAAATCATTTGTTTTGATCTACGCCAAGACCCAGAATTATTGCTTAGCCTGAGCACCGAGGAGATGGCTGTGAATCTTTATACGCCTAATAAAGAACGGGCTGAAGGTGATATACGGGTTGCCTTAAAAGGCGTGCATTTAAATAAATCACCTGCACTTGCACCGATTAAAACACTATCAGAGGAAATGGCTAAAAAATGGCAAATAAACTGGAATGAAATAGAGGCACACAAACAAAAATTAATGACAGATAAAACACTTTTACCTCGCTTACAAGCAATGTATCAACAAAAAACCGATTTTAGTGAGGTGGATGCTGATTCTGCGCTTTACAGCGGCTTTATTAGTCCTTCTGATAGAAATATTTGCAATAAAATCATTCATTCATCCCCAGAAGCTCTAAGCACCTTTAACCCTGCCTTTTCAGATCAACGCTTACAAACATTATTTCCCCGTTATCGCGCCCGTAACTGGCCTGAAACACTCAATTTTGATGAACAACGTGAATGGCAAGAATTTTGTCATGCTCGGATTATTGATGGCGAATACGGTAGCACTCTAAGAGCTGATGAATTTAATAATATACTCGAAGAAATAGCACAACGAGACTTGTCTGAAAAACAACAAAACCTGATGAAAGAATTAGTACAGTGGGTACAAGCACTGTAAATTATCATGGAAGTTCCTAAAACTAATTTTTTAAACGATAGCCCGTCTTAAATTAAACATCCATGCAACCACACCAACACAGATGGCTAAAAACACTAAACAAGATACACAACAGGATTAAATAAGGTTACCGTTTACCAAAAAGGAGGTAACATACTAAATTAGAACAAAAACTTCCACCAAGAAAGACTAAAGGAGTAATAACCAGCAAAGGAATTAGCTGTAATTTATCAAAATTAACGATCCATAAACCAATAATAAAACCTCACAGTTTTCCGTAAAGCTTCTTTAAGAGCGTTCCGACGAGGTTACAAACTAGGCTGTCGAAACGCCCCACGAAAAAACAACAATATCATTTAAATTC
>WGBH01000279.1 GCA_015494435.1 Thiotrichaceae bacterium
GGGGTCTGGTCGAGACTCCAAAGCAATTTCTAGTACTTCATCAATCCATTTTACGGGTTTAATGGTTAACCCTTTTTTTACATTAGCTGGTATATCAGTTAGGTCTTTTTCATTATCCATTGGAATTAAAACAACGGTTATTCCCCCACGATGTGCTGCCAGTAATTTCTCTTTTAAACCACCAATCGGTAATACCTCACCTCTCAATGTAATTTCACCGGTCATTGCAACTTCTGCCTTAACGGGTATATTCGTCATTGCGGATACAATTGCGGTCACCATTCCAACACCTGCACTAGGACCATCTTTAGGTGTTGCACCTTCTGGTACATGGATATGAACATTATGCTTTTTTAAATATTTGCGTGAAATACCCAATTGAGCTGCACGGCTTTTAACTACCGTTTCAGCCGCTTGAATCGATTCTTGCATCACTTTACCAAGACTACCTGTACTTTTAATACTACCGTTTCCAGCTAAAGCAACACTTTCGATTGTGAGTAACTCTCCCCCTACAGAAGTCCAAGCTAAGCCCGTCACTTGTCCGACCTGATTTTCTTTATCAGCACGTCCAAAATCAAAACGTTTTACTCCTAAATATTTTTCAATATTTCTAGCCGTAACTGATGATTTTTTCTTCTTTTTTAGCAAATGCTCACGAATTGTTTTACGACAAATCTTTGAGATCTCACGATCAAGATTTCTAACCCCTGCTTCACGGGTGTAATAACGAATAATAGAGAGAATTGCACTATCACTCACCATCAGTTCGCCTTTCCTAATGCCATTTTCTTTAAATTTCTTCGGCATTAAATAATTTTTGGCAATATTTAATTTTTCATCTTCGGTGTATCCAGGAATATGGATCACTTCCATTCGGTCTAATAAAGGACCTGGAATATTCATACTATTAGAGGTAGCAACAAACATTACATCCGATAAATCAAAATCAACTTCGAGATAATGATCCGCAAAGGTATGATTCTGTTCAGGATCTAAGACTTCTAACAATGCAGAAGCAGGATCACCACGAAAATCAGTTGCCATTTTATCTATTTCATCTAATAAAAATAGCGGATTTCTTTTTCCTACACGCGATAAATTTTGAATAATTTTCCCTGGCAAAGCGCCTATATAGGTACGGCGATGCCCTCTTATTTCTGCTTCATCACGCACGCCACCTAATGCCATACGAGTATATTGACGCCCTGTTGCTCTAGCAATTGATTTTCCTAGAGACGTTTTTCCAACACCAGGAGGACCGACTAAGCATAAAATTGCTCCTTTTAATTTTTTTACCCGTTGTTGTACTGCCAGATACTCAACAATCCTTTCTTTGACCTTATTTAGACCATAATGATCAGCATCTAAAATATTTTGCGCTTTACTCAAATCTGCAATAATTCTAGATTTTTTCTTCCAAGGTAGCCCTACCATCCAATCAATATAATTACGTACAACGGTTGCTTCAGCCGACATAGGCGACATCATTTTTAGTTTATTAAGCTCTGTGCTTACTTTTTCTTTTGCTTCCTTAGGCATCCCCGCTTTATTGATTTTTTGTTCTAGTTCATCCATTTCATTAGGCGCTTCATCCATGTCCCCTAGTTCTTTTTGGATCGCTTTCATCTGTTCGTTAAGATAATATTCGCGTTGACTTTTATCCATTTGTTGCTTTACACGCCCACGAATACGCTTTTCAACTTGCAATAAGTCAATCTCAACATCAACTAACTCAATCAATTTATTCAGACGTAATTTTACATTGAGTGTCTCAAGAATTTCTTGTTTTTCTGCTACTTTAAGATTTAAATGCGAGGCAACGGTATCAGCTAACCGAGTGGGTTCATTAATCCCTGACAATGAGGATAAGATTTCTGAGGGGATTTTCTTATTTAATTTGACATATTTTTCAAACTGGCTTACTAGCATTCGACTCAGCAGCTCAAGTTTTCGCTCTTCAACCTCACCATCAAATACAAGCGTTTTAACATCAGCCGTCAAATACCCTAGATCAACACTTGTTTTTAAAATAGCACTGCGCTCAACACCTTCAACGAGCAACTTTAAAGTACCATCAGGCAATTTAAGAAGTTGTAAGATCGTTGCCAAAGTCGCAACAGAATAAATATCATCCTCTTCAGGATCATCTACTTCTGCACTTTTTTGTGCAACCAGTAAAATCTGCTTACTTGTTTCCATTGCCATATCAAGTGCTTTTATGGACTTTTCTCTACCGACAAAAAGTGGAATCACCATATAAGGATAAACCACTACATCCCGCAGAGTTAAAACAGGAATATTTTTAATTATATTAGCCTCAGACATAGCTACCTCAATGAAGGGAAGGGAATTAGAATAGCATTCTCTAGTGCTCAGCTAAACAATAGGTGCACTGAACACTAGCACAACAAATCCACCTTAAATAGAATACCAAGAATTGGAAAATTATTAAATTTTCACTCTCAAAGTATAGATAGTTGGGGATAGAAGCTTAAAACTCAACTATTCTTGAATGACAAAACTTTAAGTTTATTAAAAAAGGGAGACTAATTAGCACCACTTGCAGATTTCAAGGCATCAATCTCTTTATTTTCATAGATCAAATAGGGTTTTGTATCCCCTCTAACCACCCCTTCATCAACGACAACTTTAGTAATATTGTCTAATGAAGGTAATTCATACATGGTATCCAGTAGAATTTTTTCCATAATAGTACGTAAACCACGCGCTCCTGTATTACGTTCCATCGCCTTTTGGGCAATTGCTATTAAGGCCTCATCACGAAAATCCAACTCTGCTTCTTCCATTTCAAACAATTTGCTATATTGTTTAATTAATGCATTTTTAGGTTCTGTCAATATACGCACTAAGGCATCTGCATCGAGTTCTTCAAGTGTGGCAACAACGGGTAAACGACCAATAAATTCAGGTATCAAACCATAACGCACTAAGTCTTCAGCTTCTACGTCTTTAATAACTTGACCAAAATTTTTGCCATCATCAGGCTTTTTAACATCAGCACCAAAACCAATACTACTTTTTTTACTACGATTAAGAACTACTTTATCCAAACCAGAAAAAGCTCCTCCGCAAATAAATAAAATATTTTTGGTATCAACTTGCAAAAATTCTTGCTGTGGATGTTTACGTCCACCTTGAGGAGGAACAGAAGCAATTGTTCCTTCAATCAATTTTAATAATGCCTGTTGAACGCCTTCACCTGAAACATCACGAGTAATTGAAGGATTATCTGATTTACGTGAAATTTTATCTATTTCGTCAATATAAACAATACCTGTTTCTGCTTTATCAACGTCGTAATCACATTTTTGCAACAATTTTTGAATAATATTTTCAACATCCTCACCCACATAACCCGCTTCTGTGAGTGTTGTAGCATCTGCCATTGTAAATGGCACATTTAAAGTACGTGCCAATGTTTCTGCTAATAAGGTTTTACCACTACCTGTTGGGCCTATTAAAAGAATATTACTTTTAGACAACTCCACATCATCATCGCTACTATTATTACCTTCCATTCGTTTATAGTGATTGTATACAGCAACAGATAACACTTTTTTTGCCTTTTCTTGGGAAATAACATAATCATCCAACAAAGCGGTTATTTCGCGTGGTGTAGGCAACTTGCCATCCCCTTCTTCAACTGTTTCATCTAACTCTTCACGAATAATGTCATTACAAAGATCAACACATTCATCACAAACAAAAACAGATGGTCCAGCAATTAACTTTCTTACTTCATGCTGACTCTTTCCGCAAAAAGAACAATATAATAATTTCCCATTATCTTGATCATTATTTTTGTCATCACTCATCAGGTGAATACCTCTACTTTCATCATGTTATATAATATTTTGGGATTAAGATTCAATACTTGACACTCACAATGGATCATTCGTCCTACAATATCCAAGCTTATAGAGTCTATATGATTCTTTTCAAATGTACAGTCAGCATAGATAAAATAGGCTAATTTTTATCAAAAAAAAATGGTCTGACAAGCAGACCATTATAAGAGACTTATGTATAAAAACTAAATATTTTCTAGTTATCTATCAAGACTTTTAAGGAAATAAACCTTGAAACGCTTCAAGCTTACTATCTTTTATCAAGCACCTTGTCTATTAAGCCATATTTTTCTGCTTCTTCTGCCGTTTTAAAATTATCACGATCAGTATCTTTAGCAATTTTTTTCATAGTTTGCCCCGTATGATGCGCTAATACTTTGTTTAATTCCTCACGGATTTTTAAAATTTCATTGGCATGAATTTCAATATCAGTTGCCTGACCTTGAAAGCCACCAAGTGGTTGATGAATCATGACACGAGAATGTGGTAAAGCAAAACGTTTATCCTTTGCACCACCAGCGAGTAGGAGCGCTCCCATACTCGCTGCCTGACCTATGCATAAAGTACTCACATCAGGCTTAATAAATTGCATCGTATCATAAATTCCCATCCCTGCGGTTACCGCACCACCTGGTGAATTAATATATATATGAATGTCTTTCTCAGGATTTTCAGATTCTAAAAACAATAACTGAGCAACAATTAAATTTGCCATCTGATCTTCAATAGGCCCAACAATAAAAATAACTCGTTCTTTCAATAAACGAGAATAAATATCATAAGAACGCTCACCTCGAGAGGTTTGCTCAACCACCATTGGTATTAAACCAAGTGCTTTTGTCTCTAAATTATTTGCTAACATAATTTCAGTTATACCGTCTCAGATTTATCTTGTGCATCCTTTTTAGAATCCGTCTCATTTTGTTTTTCCTCATCTTTGCCAATGGTTTTTGAAGCCTTTGCTGACATTATTTCTGAAAAAGTCATTTTCTGCTCTAAAATGATTGCTTTATCTAACACCCATTCAACAACCATTTCTTCCATAACAGCCGCCTCTACCGTTTGCATAGCTTCTTTATTATTTTTGTAATACTCAATAAAAGCTTGTGGATCTTCATAGGTAGAAGCCATAGACTCAAGCATAGCATTCACTTTATCTTGATCTCGTTTTAGTTTATTTTTTGTAATAATTTCGCCAACAATCAAACCAAGCTTCACTCGACGCCTTGCTTGATCAACAAAAAGATCATCGGGTAATGAAGATAAATCTGCCTCTTTTTGCTTTCCTTGCATATCTTTGCGCACATGCTTGATTTCTTCTGTCACTAAGAAACTAGGAATCTCAATATCATGCAAATCATTTAAACCATCCATCACTGATTGTTTTAGACGTGCTTTTATATTTCGTTCAAGCTCACGCTCCATATTTGATCTAATTTCAAC
>WGBH01000280.1 GCA_015494435.1 Thiotrichaceae bacterium
GGATTTAAGTAATTTAAAACCGGCAGAAGGCTCTGTAAAAAAGCGTAAAAGAATAGGACGTGGTGAAGGTTCCGGAAAAGGCGGTACTTCAACAAGAGGACATAAAGGTCAAAAATCCAGATCCGGATACTCTAAGAAAATTGGTTTTGAAGGTGGACAAATGCCTTTACAGAGACGAGTTCCTAAATTTGGTTTTAAAAATATTAACAGAGTAGAATATAAAGCAATTAACTTATCTGATTTGCAATTACTTTCTGAAAAGAAAGGATTAGATGTTATTGATATCCAAGCTTTAATTGATGCAGGTTTAGCAAAAAAACGCGATCTTATCAAAGTTCTTGGGAAAGGGACACTAAATAAAAAATTAGAAGTTAAAGCACATGCATTTTCAAAATCTGCTATTGCTGCAATTGAAGCAGCAAAAGGTACAGCTGTAAAATTATAAGTCAATGAAAGGACTGATTGAAACATTAAAGAATATTTGGAAAATTGAAGATCTTAGAAATAGGATTCTTACAACCATAGGTTTTTTATTAATTTATCGCCTTGGAGCACATGTTGTACTACCGGGAATTGACCCTTTGATGCTTGAGAATTTAAAAACTCAATCAGAACAAGGGATTCTTGGTTTATTGAATATGTTCTCCGGAGGTGCTTTTGCTAATGCTTCTATTTTTGCATTAGGAATTATGCCTTATATCTCGGCATCTATTATTATTCAGTTACTGGGAATGGCAATTCCTTACTTTCAACGTTTACAGCGTGAAGGCGAGAGTGGCAGAAAAAAGATCAATCAAATAACCAGATATTTAACAGTTCTTATTACAGCGGGGCAAGCTCCCGGATATATGGCTAATTTAAAAGCTCAACTTCCGGCAGAGGCTTTTGTTGTTGGAGGAATGTTTTTCTGGGTGTCATCCGTAGTTATTTTAGTAGCAGGTACCATGTTTGTTATGTGGTTAGGTGAAAAAATTACGGATAAAGGAATCGGAAATGGTATCTCATTGTTGATAATGATTGGTATTATTGCTCGTTTACCATTCTCATTGTTTGCCGAATTTGTTTCTAGAATTGAGGAACAAGGTGGCGGGCTTGTAGCTTTTCTGTTGGAACTTGTAATTTTGTTTCTTGTTTTTGCAGCCACTATTTTATTGGTACAAGGTACTCGGAGGATACCTGTTCAATATGCAAAAAGAATAGTTGGGAATAAACAATATGGTGGTGTGCGTCAGTATATACCCTTAAAAGTTAATGCTGCGGGTGTTATGCCGATTATCTTTGCACAGGCATTAATGTTTATCCCTTTAATGCTAAGCAGTTTTAATACGGAAACCACTACCGGTATTGCTGCTGCATTTGCTGATATGACCGGATTTTGGTATAATTTTGTGTTTGGTTTATTGGTGGTTGTGTTTACTTATTTTTATACAGCCATTACTATTAATCCTACACAAATGGCAGAAGATATGAAGAAAAACGGTGGATTTATCCCGGGAGTTAAACCCGGTAAAAAAACCATTGAATATTTAGATACAGTGATGTCTAGAATTACACTGCCCGGCTCTATATTTCTTGCTTTTGTAGCTATTATGCCTGCATTTGCTATGATAGCCGGTGTAAATAATCAGTTTGCACATTTCTTTGGTGGTACTTCATTGCTGATTTTGGTTGGTGTTGTATTGGATACTTTGCAGCAGATTGAAAGTCATTTGTTAATGCGTCATTATGATGGCTTAATGAAATCCGGTAGGATTAAGGGTAGAGCGGGAGCTGCTACTTCTATATAAATTAGAACGTTCTTTGTTTGATGATATATTATAAAACAGCCGAAGAGATTGAGCTTTTACGATTGAGCAATATGTTGGTCGCCAAAACGCATGGAGAAATTGCCAAAATTATCCGTGCGGGTATTGCTACCATAGAGTTAGATCGTGTTGCAGAGGAGTTTATTAGAGACAATGGAGGTATTCCCGGATTTTTAGGGTACGGCGGATTTCCTAATACGCTGTGTATTTCAGTTAATGACACCGTTGTTCATGGTATTCCCTCTAATTATGAGTTAAGAGATGGAGATATTGTTTCGGTAGATTGTGGAGTGGTAATGAATGGTTATTATGGCGATTCAGCTTATACTTTTACAATAGGAGAAATTCCGGAAGAAACAAAAAAGTTATTGCAAGTAACAAAAGAAGCATTATATTTGGGGATTGAAAAAGCCGTTTCAGGAAATCGTTTAGGCGATATTAGTTTTGCAGTTCAAAATCATGCTCAAAGTCATGGCTTTTCTGTAGTCAGAGAAATGGTTGGGCATGGAGTTGGTAAAAAGCTTCATGAAAAACCGGAGGTGCCTAATTATGGAAAACGCGGCAGAGGAATTGTACTGAAAGAGGGTTTGGTTATTGCAATTGAACCCATGATAAATATGGGAAAAAAAGAAATTTATCAAGAAGATGATGGTTGGACAATTAAGACCAAAGACGGAAAACCTTCTGCGCATTTTGAGCATACAATAGCTGTTAGAAAAGGGAAAGCGGATATATTATCATCATTTGAATTTGTAGAAGAAGTACTAAATAATAAATAACAATGGCTAAACAACCTTCGATAGAACAAGATGGAACAATAAAAGAGGCATTGTCAAATGCTATGTTTCGTGTTGAACTGGAAAATGGACATATTATTACGGCGCATATCTCCGGAAAAATGAGAATGCATTATATTAAAATATTACCCGGCGATAGAGTAAAGGTTGAAATGTCGCCATATGATTTAACAAAAGGAAGAATTACTTTTAGATATAAATAAGCAGATAGCTTTTAATGAACATTAAAATATAAACAGATGAAAGTTAGAGCATCAGTAAAAAAGCGTAGTGCGGATTGCAAAATTGTAAAACGCAAAGGCAGGATTTATGTTATTAATAAAAAAAATCCTAAATTTAAACAACGCCAAGGTTAAGTTCAAATTATTAATTAAATGATTTATGGCTAGAATAGTAGGAGTTGATATTCCGGATAACAAAAGAGGAGAGATTGCCTTAACTTATATTTACGGTATAGGCAGAAGTACAGCACAAAAGGTTTTGGAAAAGGCTGGTGTTGACATTAACCAAAAGGTTAAAGACTGGACTGATGATCAGAAAACAGAGATCAGAAATGTAATTAACGACGAGTTTAAAATTGAAGGTGAATTGCGTTCAGAAGTTCAAATGAACATTAAACGTTTGATGGATATCGGAGCATATCGCGGAATTCGTCACCGTATTGGTTTACCGGTTCGAGGGCAATCTACAAAAAATAATGCCCGTACCCGTAAAGGAAGAAAGAAAACTATTGCAAACAAGAAAAAGGCTACTAAAAAATAATTGATTATGGCGAAGAAGACTAAAGTTTCAAAAAAGAGAGTAGTAAAAGTTGAGCCACTAGGTCAAGCACACATTCATTCATCTTTTAACAATATTATTATTTCTTTGACTAATAGTCAAGGACAGGTAATTTCTTGGTCATCAGCCGGGAAAATGGGTTTTAGAGGTTCTAAAAAGAATACTCCTTATGCAGCCCAGGTTGCTGCTGAAGAGTGTGCTAAGACTGCTCACGATCTTGGTTTACGCAAGGTGAAAGTTTTCGTAAAAGGACCCGGTAACGGACGAGAATCTGCGATAAGAGCAATTAATGGAATGGGTATTGAAGTAACAGAAATTGTTGATGTTACGCCATTACCACATAATGGCTGCAGACCTGCTAAAAGAAGAAGAGTATAATTAATAATTTTAGAAAGAAAATCAATGGCTAGATATATAGG
>WGBH01000281.1 GCA_015494435.1 Thiotrichaceae bacterium
GGTTACATATCCAATGACTAAAAGCTTATATTTGACGATAAAGGGCATGATTATTCACACAATATATTCTCAATTATTATGTTATACACTCCTCATATTTATATAAAAACATATTATTTCATATGATAGTATGTGAAAATTATTACTGTTAGTAGCCCCCAACCATTCTCCTATGCCTTGCCTGCGTTTATTCGCTTATAGTGGTGTAGCCCATAAAAATGATAGTTTGAGTCAAAAAATAGGAAAAATGGCAAGCTTGCCAAAACAATGAGAGCAAAACTTATACTTTATACTTTCCGCATCGTTTAAATACTATAAGGATAAAAAATGGCAAGCCTTTCGCAACAGCCCGAACACTACTCAAAGCGCATTTTATTGGTGGTTATTGGTATGACACCGCAAATTGTCACGGAGACTTTGTATAAGTTAGCGGTGGATTCTGATCCTATTTATATCCCAACTGAAATTCATTTAATCACCACCGAAGAAGGGGCGAATTCTGCTGAGATCGCCTTATTAGGCACAGCCAATGATAAAGGTTGGTTTTATACCTTTTGTGATGATTACAAAATCTCTAATATAGCATTCAACAAAGATAATATTCATATTATTGCCGATACCGAAGGGCAGTTTATTGATGATAATCAGTCCAGTGAACACAATAAAATAGCCTCTGATTTTATCACCAATAAGATTAAAGAATTCACCCAAGACAACAGCACATCTTTGCATGTGTCATTAGCAGGTGGACGCAAAACCATGTCGTATTATGCAGGTTACGCACTGAGTTTATACGGTCGTTGGCAAGATCGCTTATCCCATGTGTTGGTTAATATGCCGTTTATGAATAATGAGAATTTCTTCTATCCACGACCGAAAGCACAGCGGTTTGTGGTTAATAATCATCATTACAGTACCGATGAAGCTAATATTATTTTATCGAATATTCCTTATGTACGAATGCGTTATCAAGTGCCAGAGGCTTTACTTGAGGGAACAGCGGGGTTTCAAGAGACCGTGGCACAAATTCAAAAATTTAATCAACCCCCTAGCGTAGCGTTATGTATTAAACAACGAAAAATTGCGTTTAATGGTGTTGCTCTCAAATTAGCCCCTGCTGATTTTGCCTTTTATTTTTGGATGTGCAAACGCAAGCAGACTGGTTTGCCTCCTTTAATTTTAGATGCCGATGAATTTATGTCGGAATATTTAGAAGCTTACGCACACTTTACCAATCCACATGGGGGAAACTTCGAAAAAGTCGAAATCATCGCCAATGAAAAAAGTGCAGAAGAGCAAAAAAGCTGGTTTGAGGCACGTAAAAGTACCTTGCATAAAAAAATCATCAAGACATTAGGTGATAATTTAGCACAAGCATTTTTAATCCGCTTGGTTGAGCATGAAAAAAGAACCGCTTTTCAAATAGAAATAGCTGCAAAAAGGATTGAAATTTCATAAAGGAGTATTAAGGATGACACCAAAGATAATAACCGCAAGCTATAAAATTGTGACACCGATGTTTATTGGTGGCGCTGACCAAACACCTGAAGATGGTGTACGCCCTCCCTCGGTTAAGGGTGCTTTGCGATTTTGGTGGCGTGCTTTAAATTGGGGGGAAATACGATCAAACAAAGACAATGATGAGGAGGCACTAAAAGCATTACACCAGCAAGAAGCACTTCTTTTTGGCAGTGCTAATGATAATGAGAGAAAAGTGGGGCAAGGCAAGTTTTTATTAAGAGTTACTTTATCTAGTGAAACAATTGAACGCCCAAGACTAGCAGGTTTGGGGTTACAGTATTTATTGGGGCAAGGCTTATGTGATTCTCGGCAAGGAGGGAAAATATTACGTGATGCGATCAGTAAAGGTGATCTTAACATTCAATGTGTATTGCATCCTTCGATAACACAAATACAAAAAGAGCAACTAGAACAAGCATTATTAATCTTTGGCTTACTCGGTGGCTTAGGTAGTCGAGCACGTAAAGGCTTTGGTTCTGTCGCTATTTCTTATATCAATTCAAAAAAGTACCCAGCTCCACGCAATAAAGAGGAGTTACTTGCTACATTAAAGCAACTTAAACAAAATGTGCTGACCGTTACTAAGCCACCGTTTACGGCTTTTTCTAATGTAAGTCGAATTGATCTTTCTTTATCAGGCAGTAATGGATTAGATTTATTAGGGATCGCAGGAGAGCAACAGCAACTTTATCGCTCTTGGGGGCATCGTAATTATAATGGTCAGCATGTCGTTGGTTCTGAAAAAGCGGAGCAGAATTTCAGACAATCTCATGATTTAATGCAAGATGTTGGCGATAGAATACGACCTACTACAATGCCTAACAAAGCCGTTTTTGGCTTACCACAAAATTACTTTTTTTCTTCAACAAAAGCGGATATTCAATTTACTTTAAACGAATCAAACAGATCACGGCGTGCCTCTCCGTTATTGATACATGTACATCAATTACCAAATGAAGCTGTCCTAATTCAGACACTGCTTCCTGCTGTTTTTTTAAATCCTAATGAAAGATTGAGCTTTAAAAAAGCCAAAAGTAGTATATCTTTTGATCTTAATTACGATGAAACAATGACAGACTGGAAAATTATTGAGCGTTATCTTGATCGACAAGCTTTTATTATGGGAGATACGGTGTAATGAGTCATGCAAATAAACAATACTTCCACTTTACCCTTGGCCCTGTACAAGGCTTTGTGGCTCAAGCACGGCGTACCCGTGATTTTTGGGCGGGATCATTTTTACTGTCTTGGCTCTCTGCGGTGGCGATGAAATCGGTACAAGAGCAAACAGGTGATCAACACTGCATTAAATTCCCCGAAGCGGATGCTAATTTTTTAGATTATATATCAGGTATTCAAATAGGTGATAAACCCACTCAAGGCAGTGTGCCTAACCGTTTTAAAGCAGAAGTACCGCTTGATTTTAAAGCTGATAATGTTACCAAAAGTGTGCAAACCGCATGGGAAGCTTTAGCTGGGCTTATCTTTAAAAAAGACTTAGAAGATTATGCCAATGATAATACTCGTAAGATTTGGCAACGACAGCTTGAAAACTTTTGGGATATAAACTGGGTGTTGGTGGATAAAGAAGAAAACAGTGCTGCATTGGATCAGCGTAAAAACTGGCGTAGTTATGTACCGTCTACCGAGGCAGGGGTTAAATGCATGATGATGGATGGCTGGCAAGAGCTATCAGGCATTGAAACACCGTATGGCAAAGGCTTAGAAAACTTTTGGTCGTCTATTCAGAAGCAAATGCAAAACGATTTACGTGAAGGCGAACATTTATGTGCAATGGCCTTTATAAAACGCCGTTTTGTGTGGTGTTTTGATGATCTTAATCAGATTATGCCCGATGGCTGGACATTATTTGGTTGGGAATTACCTAAAACTGTTCCTTCGGTTTCCTATCTTGCGGGCGCACATTGGCTAGAACAAGCGATTGAACACGCCGATGAAGCGGTATTTGAAGCCTATTATTCACAAGCCTACCAACTCAGTAACAAGCATCTCAATGAATGGCGTACTCGCCTACAGTGTATTGAGCGTTTAAAAAGCATTGTACCTAAAAAGGTCTTTAATCAATGGACATCACTCGACGGTAATGTTTTCCATTCTGCTGTTTTGGAAAATGTAAATACTTACCCTGATATCAAACAAGCAACCAAAACTCAACAGGCATTGAAAAAACTCAATGATCATGTGAAAGAAAAATTACAGGCGCAAGATAAACGCTTTATGCCTGCTAGTCCTTTTTACGCAGTGCTAATGATGGATGGCGATTCGCTTGGTAAACATATGAGCGGTGGTAAAAAAATACAATCTAATATTACTAAAGCACTAGAGGCTTTTACTAAAAAAGTACAGGATTTGGTTGAAAACCACAGTGGCTTTTTAATTTATGCAGGGGGTGATGATGTTCTGGCAATCTTACCACTTGAAGATGCGCTACCCTGTGCAAGCACTTTAAGAAGCCATTATGAGAACTGTTTTAAAGGAACAGATATTCCAACCACGCTATCAGCTGCGATTGAATATGTACATATCAAAATTTCACTGACCAAAGCACTATTTGATGTTCATCATTTATTAGACGATATTGCCAAAGATAAAACAGGACGTGACAGTATTGCCGTGCGTGTACAAAAACAAGGAGGGTTGGCGTTAGAGTGGTCGCAACCTTGGGAAATTGCATTAAATGAAAAGAGTGTTGTTATTGATCAATTAGCCGAACAATTCAGAAAAGAGCAAACAGAAGACGCGCTATTTTCAAGTAAGTTCTTGTATAAAATTAGAGAGCGTTTTGATTTACTAAATCCTGCCGTCGATCAGCAAGGGGTAATCACACACCCTGCTATTTTACAGCATGAAAAAGAAGAAGATATTGATCTTATGTGTATGGAATATTTAAATTCGGGGGCAAATTATCTAACCACTATGGCGCAAGCTAAAACAATGATTGCGCCGTTGCTAACACAATGTCGCCGTGTTACACGAGATATTACTATTGATAATAAAGATGACTGGAAAAGGAGTGATTTTCTGCGTGTTGATGGGGCATTACTGGTGCGTTTTCTTGCCCATAAAGGAGTTGAGCGATGAGTAAAATAACAACAACATGGCAATTTGAAGCACAAGACAGCCTATTTTTTCGGGAATCTCGCCCAATGAACTCAATTGGCAATGCCGAATTAAGTAGTATTTTTCCACCCTCAGCACAAACCTTAATCGGAGCGATTCGCCATGTTTTAGGGGAAATTTCAGACGTAGACTGGAAAGAATATACCAAACAAAAACAACAACATCCCCTCGCTAAGATCATTGGCTATGCAGATGATATTGCCAGCTTGCATTTTTCAGGGATATGGATTCATAAAGACGGGCAACGCCTTTATCCTGCACCGCTTAATTTGATGTATCAAAATATTAGCTCTGAGCAAGATAATAAGCGTTGCTTCTTTTTAGCGATTGATACCAAACTAACCCAGACTGACCTTGGCAAGATACGTTTGCCAAAACTCTCCCCCGATGATGCAGGGAGTAAAAATCTAGAAAATATCTGGCTAACTAAGGCTAATTATGAGCAGGTGCTTAATGGTATTCCACCTGCTCCTGAGGACTGGTTTATTCTTAAAAGTCCTTCTCAGAAACAGCAAAACAATAGCCTTCTTATAGAAGAGCCACGTATTGGAATTACGAGAGACAATAAACGACGTAGTGTTAAAAAAGGTCGCTTATACCAAACCAAGCATATCCGTTTTACCGACGGTGTTAGCTTGTGTATGGATGTCAGTATAGACCAACAATACAAAGCAATCAGTGAACAAGCGGATAATCATTTCTTTACCCGACTAGGCGGAGAAGGACGGCTTGCTAGTATTACGCAACATGCTGTACCAGCGCCTTTGGCTGTACCTGATATTGGCAACTATTTTATCATTTATTTATTAAGCCCATTATTGATCAGCTCTTCTGAGCAAAATCAATGGCAACCTTTGCCTTTAAAGGAGATGAAACAGGATCAAGGCGTTTGGACAGGGAAATTAAATAACATTGAAATAACATTGCACTCTGCGGTTGTCGGTAAAGCACAAAGTGAAGGGGGCTGGGATCTTGCTAAACATCGGCCTAAACCACTTAAACCTTATATTCCTGCGGGTAGTGTTTTTTATTGCAGTAGTGAAGCAACAACACAAGACATTATCAAAGCATTACATAATCAACAAATTGGATCAGAACAAGCACTAGGTCGAGGTCAAATAGCGCTTGGTAAATGGGAACAGACAGAACAAGGACTCACATCATGAAACAAGCAAACTCTATTTTAGGATTACTCGCGCAAACCTCTCTCCACGCAGGAACAGGACAAAATACAGGTATTATTGATTTACCTATCCAACGTGAAGGTCATTCTGGCTGGCCGTGTGTGTTTGGTTCTGCGGTTAAAGGTGCAGTGCGTACCCGTGCAGAAGAAAAACTCGGTAAAGAGAATGCCAGTATTGCCTTTATTTTTGGCTCAGAAGCCAATAGTGAGCAAAGTCATGCAGGCGCGGTGACGTTTAGTGATGCGCGTTTATTGCTTTTCCCTGTACGCTCATTAACCTCACAGTTCAAATGGGTCACCTGTCCTTCTGCCTTAAAACGCTATGCTAAAGATGCTTCTCGTTTAGGACAAAAACTATCTATCACTATTCCAGAAGAACAAAGCCTTTCGGATACTCAGGTATTATTGCCAAAAGATCAGCAGGCAGAGGCACTGTTTTTAGAGGAATATCGCTTTGATATTAGCGTTGTTGATCTAACAGAGATTATCGCGCTACTTGCCAGTTTAATGAATGATATTGACGCAGAGGCACGTTTAACCGCACAGTTAGCCATTATTAGTGACGATATGTTCAGCTACCTTGTACAACACACCACCCCTGTCAATGCCCATATTGCCATTGATAGCGAAACAAAAAACGTGATTGATGGGGCTTTATGGTATGAGGAAACACTCCCACCTGAATCCTTATTGTATACCACCCTATCAGCCGTTGATGGACGAGCTGAAAGCAGTGATGCATCCGCTATCAGTGCTGATAAATTACATGATGCGGTACTAGGACTATTCCCTGCTAACAAGGCATGGTTGCAGTTAGGTGGTAATGAAACCGTTGGCATGGGCTGGTGTGCGGTACAAATCAATAAAATGAGAGACTAATCATGCAAACCCTACAACAACAGCGGGCAGCACATGCTTTGCAATGCGTAAAAGCCTATGCAGATACACATACAGACAAAAAAGAGCATTCAGAATATAAAAGCTATGCGGCTGCACTACCTGCGATGATTCATATGAATGGGCTTGGTCAAGCAGCCGCATTTTTTAAGTCCAAGGGTGGGACGCATCAAGCCCTTTATACGCTTTTATCTGACTGGCTATGTGCAAAAGACAAACCATTTTCCACCTATGATGATTTACTGGTTGGTATTACCCATGCGGATATGCAGACCTACCGCCTCGCACAGGCAGAAGCACAAGCCTTAATGGATTGGGTAAAAAAATTCGCCAAAGCCTATCTTAGAAAAGATAAGGAAAACTAGATATGCCACTACCACTTTATCAAGCACTGCATCAAAATACAGGCTTAAAATTTAATACACGCGGTCATTCAGGTTTATGGTTTGAACGTTTTTATAATGCTTATCCTAAAAAGATTAAAGCACGAGAGGATTACTCAAAAGAAGAAAAAGAAACGATCATTGAAAATGAAACCGACTGGTTAAAAGCCTTTGAAAAACACAATAGTCAAATAGGTGACTCTGCCTCATTAAAGCGACAAGCTATTCGCCAAGCCGTTTTAACGAAGGCATTAGAGGGTAAAACATTAGTTTGCCAAACCCGTTGGCACTTTGTAACAGGCATGGGTTTACCTCACCCACTTGAAAACGGACTCACTTGGCATCCTACCTTAGGTGTTCCCTATTTAACAGGCGCTGCCATTAAAGGCATTGTTAGGACATGGCTAGAAACATGGGATCAAGAAGCAACCGATGACAAGCAAAGAGCGCGTTTACAACACTGGTTTGGCAGTGAGTTTAAAACACCTGATGACCTCAAAGCCGCCAAACAACAACAGAACTTTATTGAGCAAGACAATCAAACAGGTTATTTAAGCTTTTTTGATGCCTTCCCTATTGATAGTCCTAAACTTGGCTTAGATATTATCACGCCACATATGGGAA
>WGBH01000282.1 GCA_015494435.1 Thiotrichaceae bacterium
GGATTTAGGTACGTTTGTTCGCTTTTATGAGTTTATGTCTCAAATTGTCGATTATGATGATAAAGATTTGGAGAAGTTGAGCCTGTATGCACGAAACTTGCGCCCAATGTTGCGTGAAACCTTGATTGAAGATGATGATATAGACTTAAATACTGTTGTACTTAGTCATTACAGACTATCCGTAATCAAACAACAAGATTTGGTGATGGAAGCTGAGGGTGATTATGGGCTTGAGCCAGGTGATGGTTTAGGTTCCGCAAAAGCCAGTGATAAAAAAGAGGAGTTTTTATCTAAAATCATCAGCCGCCTCAATGAAATTTTTATGGCAGATGAGCTTACAGACCAAGATATGGTAAGTTATGCCTACACAGTACGAGATAAGGTTAAGGAAAATACTGCGGTGATGCAGCAAATCCAAAACAATTCACCCGAACAAGCCATGTTGGGAGACTTTCCTCAAGCTACAGAAGATGCTGTGATTACCAGTGGTAGTGCACACCAAAATCAAATGATGCAGTTGCTTGCTGACCCTGAACGCAAGGCAAGATTTGATAGGGTTGTATTTGATTTATTGCAGGGCAACCTATAAACAAAGAGGTTATACAAGTGGTCTCTCTCTGTTTATGCTCTCATATGTGTTATATCTGTGCCAACGCGCATAACTTCATCAGCTTATAACTCGTAGTTTAATTGCCACAAAAAAAGACACTCCTAAAAGTGCCTCACTTTCTCAGCAGGCCGTAAAAGCCCGCTGAGAAAAATCACAGAATATATTAAGTTTTGTATACGATGTTTGTCAAACTAGCTGTCACTTTTTCGACGAACTACCAACATTGCTGATATAAATATTCCTATCCATAACAAAAATCCAGAAGAATAGCCGTTTAAGCTGAGCAAGCAGCCTCCAGCCCCACCTGTTGTGGATGCTGCGGGTGCTACTGAAGACGGACTCTCTGTAACTGGAGTTTGTACAGGTGGTGTAGAAGGGTTTGAAGGCGCAGATTGATTAAGAAAAACACTAACATTACTCGAACGACGATTTGCAGTCACTAAATCCATATATCCATCACCGTTAAAGTCTGCTGTGTCTATAAATTGTGGCGCCATCCCTATGTTATTATAGGACTCTGCCGTGCTAAATGTCCCGTCACCAATGCCTTTAAGTAGAGCTACGTCCCAGCTTCCAAAACTAGTACCATAGTTAGAAACTGCTATATCTGAGTATCCATCACGATTAAAATCAGCGCTTACAATACTGGTTGGACGACCACCATAACCAACTCCCCCTTTTATTATTTGGCTGGGAGCAACTGTACTGTAGTTTACAGAAGTGGCAAAGTTGCCTCCGCCCACTCCCATCAGTATACTGATATTGTCAGAATTTTTATTAGCTACAGCTATATCTAGGTTTCCATCTGTATTAAAGTCCTTTATAATTACAGAACTAGGTAGAGTTCCCACTGCATAATTTACGGCAGCTAGGAATGTCCCATTACCATTTCCTAAAAGTACACTAATATCATTGGTACTGTTTGTACCAACTAAATCTATGTTACCATCTCCGTTTAAATCTGCGGCCGCTAATGAAGTTGAAAGTGCACCTGCTAACGAATTAATGGCTGGAGGAAATGTCCCGTCACCAACGCCTAATAGAAGGCTAACTGACCCTGAACCTGAACTTAAGACTGCAAGATCTAACACGTTATCATTATTAAAATCAGCGCTCATTATGAACGTAGGAGAACTTAAGGTTCCAAATTTTGTTGCTGTTCCAAATGTACCATCTCCGAAACCCAATAGGATACTTACATCATTAGTGCTAGTATTCGCAATTGCCAAGTCAACGATAGAGTCTCCATTATAATCACCGCTACTAATAGATATTGAGCTTGTGCCTAATGTACTGTAAGAAACTGCTGCGCCAAAAGAACCTGTTCCCGTTCCTAGAAAAACATTAATCATATTAGAATCAAAGTTGATAACTGCCATATCGATGTTGTTATCATTGTTAAAGTCCGCAGTAGTAATAGATGTATTATTTGAAAGGTTTGTCCAGTAATTGACAGAAGCCCCAAATACTGCCGAATTTGCTATATTAGGTAGCGTTAAGGTCAGTAGTATAATCATAAAGAAATTAACTTTCATTTTATACACCTTCCC
>WGBH01000283.1 GCA_015494435.1 Thiotrichaceae bacterium
CGCGCATTGTGATTGCTAATGATGAATTTAGTAAAGACCTAGGCTCGCGTTTTGGTATTACCCAATTAGCGCCTTTTGGTCGTCGAGGTATGCTTTCAACATCAGGAGGCGCTAATGCAATTAACTCTATTGTCAATGATGCAACAGGCTCTTCGCCCTCACAATATTTAGCCCCCGTAAAAGTTCCCGCACTGGCTGATCGGCTTAATGTCAATATGCCAATTGCAGGTGAAGCGGGTAAATTTGGTTTTTCCATTCTAGCTAAAGATTTTTTACTTGATTTGGAATTATCGGCACTTCAAGCCGAAAATAAAGGTGAAGTTGTATCAACACCACGAGTCGTAACAGCCAATAAAAAGAAAGCCTTAATAGAGCAAGGGGTAGAAATCCCTTATTTAGAAGCCTCCTCAAGTGGCGCAACCAGTGTCTCGTTTAAAAAAGCCGTATTAAGTCTTCAAGTAACACCACAAATCACCCCAGACAAACATGTGATTATGGATTTAAAAGTAAACCAAGACACTGTAGGATCCGTCTTTGCAGGCGTACCGAGTATTAATACACGAGAAGTCAGCACCCAAGTGATTGTTGAAGGCGGTCAAACCGTTGTACTCGGTGGTGTGCATGAAGAACAACATAAGAACGATGTACAAAAAGTCCCTATACTTGGTGATTTACCCTATATTGGACGTTTATTTAAACGTACTTATAAAAAGCATGATAAACGAGAATTGTTAATATTTATAACGCCTAGAGTATTGGATTAAACGCTTCATCTTAAGTTTTACACGCTATTTTTTGCGTATTTGGATAGTCCTCATTTTTACAAAATGAGGGATTATCCCTATACTTTTAGATTAAGTCATTTTTTTATTTTTAGCATATTTTGTTAATAAACGATCTAGCTGATTAGCAAATTTTTGTCGATCTGTTTGACTAAGAGGAGCCGGGCCGCCTGCATTAACACCACTTGATCTTAATGTTTCCATAAAATCACGCATATTCAAACGGGCTTTAATATTTTCCTTAGTATACAACTCACCGCGCGGATTAATGGCAAGTGCTTCCTTTTCTATGACGTCAGCGGCTAATGGAATATCGCCTGTAATCACTAAATCACCGCTTTCTAAGCGTTTAATAATTTCATTATCAGCGACATCAAAACCTGAGGCGACTTGAATAAATTTAATATACGCTGATCGAGGAATGCATATTGCTTGATTAGCAACCAAAGTCACGTTGATTTTAGTACGATTAGCTGCCCTAAATAGAATTGCTTTTATTACCACAGGACATGCATCTGCATCTACCCATATTTTCATAATTGCCTACATTCCTTAATTTATTAGCATTATTAATATTTAAATATCGATAGACTATAATAGCAGAATGGATTTTTTAACGTATAGAGACATCATAAAAGACTTGAGTATTGGCAAGAGACTGCCTGATTCGGTTTATCTTCATAAAAGTGCATTAAAGCATCTACCTGAGGCATTACAATTATTGGTTTCTGGCACTGCTAATCAATTTAATATTTCAGAAAGAAACTGGAGTATCATTAAATTCTATAAGAAAGATTACAAAATAACCTATCTAGATTACCCTGATTTTGATTATATTAGCTATCCTGCACTTAAACAGAGTCAAATAGTCGATTTGGATAAACAAACCACCCGAAAATCTAATTATTCTAAATCTGAAAACCCACCCATATTGCACCGTAAAGAAACCTTTGTAACTGATAATTATCCGCTTATTTCACTTTTTAAAGCAATTACCAAAGAAGGTGAAAAGATTGGTTTATATGAAAAAACCAGTCGCATTGGTTTTAAGAAAAATTGGGAAAAACTGATTCAATCTAAAGGCTATTATTTAGATAATGAAGGTCGTCTTAACCCCTTAACAGAAAAACCAATCCCGCAATCCCATAAAACAGCTTTTAGTGGAAAAGTAGAAAGACATAAGACCGCCATCAATCGCAATCAATTATCCCAACCAATGCAGGTACTAGCACGGCATCATTATCTTAATGGTGAATACAGTGTACTCGATTATGGCTGTGGCAAAGGGGACGATGTACGAGAACTAGAAGCGCATGGCATTAACGTGACAGGTTGGGATCCTGTGCATCAACCTAATGTAAAATATACGCGACATGATTTAGTTAATCTTGGTTTTGTCTTAAATGTGATTGAAGATCGTCAAGAAAGAACCCAGACATTACTCAATGCATGGAAGTATGCGGATAAAGCGATTGTTATTGCGGTAATGGTAGCAGGTGAAGCCGTTATTAATCAGTTCAAACCCTATAAAGACGGTATTATTACCAGTCGCAACACCTTCCAAAAATATTATTCACAGGGAGAAATTCGCTACTATATTGAATCCACACTTAATGAAAAAGCAATTGCTGTAGGACAAGGTATCTTCCTTGTGTTTAAAGACAAAATGGAAGAACAAACTTTTCTTAGCGAACGTCAGCACATTAAGCGCAACTGGAAGCAAAAAACACAGCGTCAACTGGCACTAAAACCAAAGAAAATCCGTAAAGATATTATTGATAAAAACAGTGAATTATTCAGTGATTATTGGCAAACTACCTTAGAACTTGGACGCATTCCTGCCAATAATGAATTTGAATTTTCAGAACAAATTCGCCGACTTTGTGGCTCACACAATAAAGCCCATCAAGCCCTGCTAAAACACTTTGGTGAAGCGGTTTATAAAGAATCTCACACTAAGCGTAAAGAAGATTTACTCGTCTATTTTGCATTAAGCCTATTTGAACAACGCAAACCACAAAGCAAAATGCCCGAAAGTTTAAAGCGAGATATAAAAGCCTTTTTCCCTAGTTATCAACAGACTTTAGAACAGTCAAAAAAACTCCTCTTCTCCGTAGGCGATCCCATTATCATTAATAATGCCTGTCAAATCGCCCATAAACAATTAGGCTGTGGGTCTATGGAAGAAGGACATAGCTTTACTTTCCATAAAAAATACCTAGGAGAATTACCTACTGAATTGCGTATTTATATCGCCTGTGCAACCCAGCTTTATGGGGATATTAATGAGTTTGAGCTAATTAAAGCCCATATTCGATCAGGTAAAGTGAGCTTAATGCGTTACGATGACTGGAGCAAAGATGAGCCTTTATTGCTTGAGAGAGTAAAGATTAAACTTAGAGAGTTGGATATTGATTTTTTTGATTATTCAGGAGAATTTGAGCCAGTACCACTTTTAAATAAAGCCTGTTTTTGATGGCTAGTTTTTTTACATAAATTTCACCTTATCTTACCAAAATAGAAATTCTGGATGCTTGACGGGACTAGTATTGGAAACTACGTTCATAATGAAGTAGGTAACATTGCATCAACAGTGGCTATATCTTCTAATACAGTAGCATCATCAATAATAAAACCACGCCCAAAATGTTCTTCAAGACGAACTAAAAAAGCATCAAAACTTAAGTTAGCAAGCGATGCCGCCGTTGCAAAACTGATCTTTTGTGCATGGTAAAGACTTGCCGCCATAAAAAAGTCAGCCGCATTATTTCCAAGAGAATCAAGGATTTCATCAAATTTATTTTGTAATATCATAAAAAATGCCTGTTAAACCTGTCTTTATTATATCACTTGTATTGACTATTTTATAATTATGGAACAGCTAGTTGCTCAGTTGGGGTGTGATTAAAAGTGCGAGGATCTGCTAAACTATTTGCATCCGTAACAATAAAGACAAATACTAAAAATGAACGAACAAGATACCCAACTAATAAATTCCCTACCCCTATAGACATGGTTTATGCTCAAGTGGCTATATCACTCTGTAAAATGGGAAATTATCACCCAGCATGATTCTGAAATATAGTTTATAGTATATCACGATAAGTTGTGTAGACCGTCTTTTTTAACTAGGAAACAAACTTATTAAAAATTATGCCCAGCTAAGCTGACATCGACACCAGCAAAGCTAGGACTTCATTCATCAACCTAATTAAAATAGGATTGAATCATGCAAAACCGATTATACCCACAGCATCATCAGGATGCTATCCACAACCACTGCTTTTATCCACAAAAGCAATCACCCCAAAAAAAGTGTTATTTTTTATTTTGTTATCGCCAATCGGTAAGCCTAATAAAGTAATAATAAATACTTATTTCTCTTTTATTTAGCGCATAACTCACTCTCTATCATTTTAAAATAATTTAAGAATGCGGTTAATTGCGTTTAAAAAATGTCTTTTCTCATAAGGACTCTTTCCAATTGCGTCTACAAGTGCGTATAAAAAACAATCATTAATGAGAAAGACCTCAACATCAGGAATATTACGATGTCATATATCAAAAAAATCAAACTTATCACTGTTAATGCAAGACCTGCAACGACTTCCCGTGAAGTTGCCAAACACTTTAATAAACGTCATAAAAATGTATTACAGAGTATTGATAATCTAGATTGTTCTCCACAATTCACTGAGCTGAATTTTCAGCCCAGTGAATATAAAGATATCTCAGGTAAAATGTGTAAACAGTATATTATTTACCGTGATGGCTTTATTTTTCTAACAATGGGCTTTAAAGGAGAACTAGCTGGAAAGTATAAAGAAGCCTATATTAATTCCTTCAATAGTATGGAGAAAAAACTTCAAAACCATGCACCAACCGCACTACAGAAGGAATTTCTAACCTTAAATGACCTTTATAGTATAGGAGGTGGTTTAGAAAATACGCTTATTAATGTCGCTCATACAAGGAGTGGAGAAATCGTTGCTATTAGCTCCTTCGAACAACCCTCAGCCCCTGTAATAAGCAACGAAGAACCCACGGTTTCCTATAAACCCTCATGGATACAAATCGTGGAAACGTTTTTTGATGAAATTGAGCAAGGTGGCATCCCCGAAAAAATGCGCCAAAATATATTGCTTTCTAAAGAGACAATATCAAGCAATAAGCAACATGATTGTTTATTCTTTAGACCATCCAATCTTATGACCTTTTTGCGTAAAACCCCACGTTTTGCTGATTTAATGTATGAATCAACGATTAGGACGACTTCGGTATTGTTAAAACAATTAAAAGAAGCAAGCGTATTAGCTTTTGATGGCAAAGAGAAAGAAAAAAGCATTCCAATAAATCCTAACATCTCTTCGGATACAAATATAAGACGAGTCTCGCATTTAGTGGCAATAGATTTAGTTATTTTAGAACGCGATTATGGGATTGTGATTCGGAATAATAAGGGGATAGCGAGAGCATTTTATTGAATGTGATAGAGCTACAAGCTAGGCTGTCGAACTGATTATTCTTTATGCATTTTTTAAAAAAATTAACTGGATTCTAAAAAACATAAAATATATAAAATAATCATTTACTTATCTATAATATGAAAAAGAAAAACTGGTGAAATTACTGGATAAAAAAAGGAATATTTTGGCATCCTTCATTC
>WGBH01000284.1 GCA_015494435.1 Thiotrichaceae bacterium
TTTTCTCTTAAATAATCGAAACATCGTTTATACTATGCCTTTCCTAATAAAAATCAGATTTGAAATTAATGAATAGAATAATATCATGCAGCTTACTGCTTGTAGCAATTGTTTTTCTTCCTTGCTTTGTATTGGCTAAAGAATCCCCTTCAACCCCCGACACACCGCCTAGTGTGTATGAGTACAATCTGAAAAATGGTTTAAAAGTATTGATTAAGCAGGATAAACGCGCACCGGTTGCGGTGGTACAGCTTTGGTATCGCGTCGGGACAAGTTATGAGCATGAAGGCATTACAGGTTTATCTCATGCCTTAGAACATATGATGTTTAAAGGCACAAAAAACCATAAATCAGGACAGTTTGAAGTCATTTTATCGGCGAATGGGGCGCGAAATAATGCCTTTACCTCTCAAGATTATACAGCTTATTATGAGGTGTTAGCAAAAGATCGCATTGAAGTGGCATTGGAATTAGAATCGGATCGGATGCAGCATTTAATTCTTGATCCCAAAGAGTTTGCAAAAGAAATTGAGGTGATCAAAGAAGAGCGTCGTATGCGAACGGATGATAATCCCACCGCATCTATGAGAGAACAATTCAATGCGGTTGCTTTTCTAAACAGCCCTTATCGCTCGCCTGTGATCGGTTGGATGGTTGACTTGGAGACCATGCGTTTGGAGGATTTACGTAAATGGTATAAAAAATGGTATGCACCTAATAATACGACCTTAGTGATTGTGGGTGATGTAGAGCCTGAAAAAATAAAAGTGCTGGTCGATAAGTATTTTTCAACGATTCCTAAAAGTGAATTACCCGCCGCAAAACTACGCACCGAAGTTAAGCAATTTGGTGAGCGTTATCTTAAAGTTAAATTACCTGCTAAAGTCCCTAGCCTACGAATGGGTTTTAAAACCCCTGGAATGATTGATGCCATTAAAACCGTTAAGGATAAACAGAAAGTTGAGAAATGGGAGCCTTATGCCTTAGAAGTATTAGCAGCGATTCTCGATGGTGGCAGTAGCGCACGATTGACTAAAAATTTAGTACGTGGGCAGGAAATAGCGGTTAATGTGGGAGCGGGTTATTACGGTTTTGGACGTTTATCCGATTTATTTGTGTTGTCAGGTATACCTGCTAAAGGGACAACGGTGATGCAATTAAAAAAAGCGTTGTTAAAAGAAATTCAAGTGCTTAAAGAAGCTCCTGTAACAAAAGATGAATTAAAGCGAGTGAAAGCACAGGTGATTGCAAACGAAGTGTATGAGCGAGATTCTATTGAACATATAGCGACTTTACTTGGTTCATTGGAATCCACAGGTCTTGGTTACCAATTAATGGATGAATATGTGCCGCAAGTATTAGCGGTAACAGCCGAGCAAATCCAAAGCGTTGCTAAAAAATACCTTATTAATGACCATTTAACCGTTGCAGAGCTGGTTCCTCAAGAAATTAAAACAAATATTGAAACATCTAAGAAGAAAGTAAAAAATAAGCCAGCAGGAGATGCCAAATGATAACTACAATAAAACGTTTTTTTATCGCAGGATTGTGTCTTTTTAGTGTTTTAGTCAGCTCATTGGGTTTTGCCGCTCCTCAAATTCAACATTGGATAACGGATAATGGTTTGGCTGTTTATTATGTGTCTGTGCCTGAATTACCGATGCTTGATTTACGCCTAACCTTTGATGCAGGTAGTGCAAGGGATGGTAAAAAAATGGGGGTTGCAGGATTAACAACAGCGATGCTAGAAAGTGGCACTGAAAGTAAGAATGCAGATCAATTAGCAGAAGCCTTTGAATCTGTTGGTGCTAATTTTTCAACAGGTTCAGCGCGTGATATGGCATGGTTATCATTACGCACCTTAACCTTGCCCGAGGAGCAAAAGAAGGCCATTGCAACATGGATAGATGTGATTAAAAATTCCACCTTTCCTGAAAAAGACTTTCAGCGTCTTATTAAGCAATCTTTAGTTGCTTTAGAAGCAGAAAAACAAAATCCCGCATCAATCGCTAGCAAGGCTTTTTATCAGCATTTATACGGAGATCATCCTTACGCACAACCTCAAAATGGCAATGAGGCAACCATAAAAGCAATGAAAGTTGCTGACCTAAAGGCGTATTATGCACGTTATTTTGTGGCTAAAAATGGGCAATTAGCGATTGTTGGCGCGGTCACTCGTACACAGGCTGAAGCAATAGCAAAACAGATTGCCACTAGTTTAAAAGCAGGGAAAAAAGCCAAAGCCATTCCAAGCGTTAAGCCTTTAGAAAAATCAGAAGTGGTAAGAATCGATTTTCCCTCCTCTCAATCCCATATTATGATCGGTCAACCGGGTACAAAACGCGGTGACAAGGACTATTTTGCATTGTATTTAGGTAATCATGGCTTAGGCGGTAGTGGATTTACCTCGCGCTTAATGAAAGAAGTACGGGTTAAACGTGGCTTATCTTACAGCGTCTACAGCTATTATATATCCATGCGAGAAGCAGGCCCGTTTTTGCTGGGTCTACAAACTAAAAATTCACAGGTGGATGAAGCAATAAAAGTCGCCATGGACGTGGTTAAAACTTTCCAAAAAGAAGGGGTTAGTGAAGAGCAACTGCAAGCATCAAAAACTAATATCACAGGTGGCTTTCCACTCAGAACGGCGAGTAATGATGATATTATCGGCTATATTGCAATGATTGGATTCTATGGTTTACCATTGGACTACCTCGATACCTTTACTACAACTATTAATAAAATCTCGCGCGATCAAGTGATGGACGCTTATCAACGTCGTCTACATCCTGATAAATTTCTTACTGTGATTGTGGGCAAAAAAGTGGATCAAATTAAAAATAAAGACAGTAAAAAGTAGGGTGGATCAGTGTAACGGATCAACCGCAACACCTTGACCTCCTTGTTCCCAAATTCCTATTTCCCCTCGTTCCCAAACTCCTGTTTGGGAATGCCGTCTGGAAATTCTATTTCTATAACGTGAGTATCGAAATGGAATTTCTAGTAGTGTGTTCCGAAATGGGAATTTGGGAACAAGAGAAAAAACGGGAGTTTGGGAACAAGAGAGAGGGCATTTCCAACGAGAGTTGGGGAGCGAGAGATCAACTGATTCTAGCGATTGCTTATAGTTTCTTTTTTTTCTTATTATTGCCGATCAGTGTATTGGCGGATAATAATGATGAATTAGACACAGCTTTGATGAAAGCAGAACAGTTAAAGTTGTCTCAAAAGCCAACTTGGTTGCGTTTATTACACTTCAATGCGGATTGGAAAAAAAAGAGTAGCAGTGAGATTTTAACGCCACTTTTTTTTCTTAGTTACAATAAATCATTCGGTCAATCAACCCAACAA
>WGBH01000285.1 GCA_015494435.1 Thiotrichaceae bacterium
CTCTTTAAGTTATAAGCTAAAAAATCGCTTCGTCGTTGATTCGCTACGCTAATCAAGCTCCTCGCAATAACGTGATATTTTAGAGTAAAGGTAACGACTAAAATGTTAACTGGGAAATGAAGGATGCCAATGAATGCAATAAAAAAGGCGCAATATGCGCCTTCCTTATGCCAATTTTAATTATAAGATTGAATGTTGTATTAGCTTTATCATTTATATTCAACATTTATAATTTCATATTCACGATTTCCACCAGGTGCGATAACGGTTGCTATGTCGCCAGTTTCTTTGCCGATTAATGCACGTGCTATAGGAGAAGAGACCGCAATACGTTTCTTTTTTATATCCGCTTCAATATCACCGACAATTTGATAGATAACTTCTTCTTCGGTATCTAAATCTTCAAGCGTGACAGTGGCACCAAATACAACTCGCTCACCTACATCTAACGTTTCAATATCAATCACCTGCGCCATTGAGAGTGCCATTTCCAATTCTTGAATGCGTCCCTCACAAAAACCCTGTTGTTCACGCGCTGCATGATATTCTGCATTTTCTTTTAAATCGCCATGTTCGCGTGCTGTTGCTATATCCTGAACGATTTTTGGTCTATCAACACTCTTTAAACGTATTAATTCAGCTTTTAATCTCTCCGATCCCTTTGCTGTTATGGGCGGTCTATTCATTCTTATCCCCTTGGAATAGTTTTTTAATCAAATTTTCCCCAAAAAAAATGTAAAATTATTTCATTTTTTTGGGAGAAAATCATTATTTAATGTAGATCTTGCAAACGATAAACTTCTTCTTCTTTCCTGTGCATCATTGCCTGACATAATGCCCATGCACCGGTTATGGTTGTGGTATAGGTGACTTTTCCTTGCAATGCTTCACGCCGAATTTCAAAGGAGTCTTCGATTGCTTTTTTTCCTTCGGTAGTATTAATAATCAAATCAACTTGATTGTTTTTAATCATATCTACAATATGCGGTCTACCTTCACGGACTTTTTTTACTATATTAGAATCAATATTGGCAGTATTTAATACACGTGCTGTGCCACGAGTGGAATAAAGTTTAAAACCTTGTTGAATGAGCATTTTAGCGACTTCTACTATTGATTTTTTATCGGCTTCACGCACACTAATAAAGGCTGTTCCTCCTGAAGGGAAATCAACATTGGCTCCAAGCTGTGATTTCTTATAGGCTTCGGCAAAGGTTTTACCCACACCCATAACCTCACCCGTTGATTTCATCTCTGGGCCAAGAATGGGGTCAACACCTTGGAATTTAATAAAAGGAAATACAGCTTCTTTAACATAAAACATCTTTGGAATAATTTCCTCAAGCTCCCCTAGTTCTGCTAGTGTTTTTCCTGCCATAACACGAGCAGCTATTTTTGCTAATGGTCGTCCCGTTGCTTTGGAGACATAAGGTACGGTACGTGAGGCACGAGGATTGACTTCTAGTACATAAATAGTGTTACCTTGAATTGCAAACTGCACATTCATTAAGCCAATCACATTCAATGCGATTGCCATCTTAGTTGTTTGATCACGTAATTGATCTTGAATCTGAGGACTTAAGGAATAGGGTGGTAAGGAACAGGCGGAGTCACCTGAATGGACTCCAGCTTGCTCAATATGTTGCATAATGCCACCGATTAATACATCTTTACCATCAGAAATTGCATCAACATCTACCTCAATGGCATCATCTAGAAAACGATCTAATAACACAGGGGCATCATTAGAAACTTTAACGGCTGTTTCCATATAATGCAGTAAATCTTCTTCAGTATGTACAATCTCCATACCGCGTCCACCGAGTACAAAGGAAGGACGAACTACTAATGGGTAGCCAATTTCTTGTGCTAAAGTGGCACTGTCTTCAATAGTGGTTGTGGTACGATTAGGGGGTTGTTTTAAACCTAATTTATTCATCATCTGCTGAAAACGCTCACGGTCTTCGGATAGATCAATCGCATCAGGTGACGTTCCGATAATAGGTGTGCCCGCATCTTCTAACCCCTGTGCTAATTTCAAGGGTGTTTGACCACCGTATTGGACAATCACGCCTTTTGGTTTTTCTAAATGGACAATTTCTAGTACATCTTCTAGTGTTAGGGAGTCAAAATAGAGTCGGTCAGAGGTGTCGTAATCGGTTGACACGGTTTCAGGATTACAGTTGACCATAATGGTTTCATAGCCATCATCACGTAGTGCAAGAGCGGCATGTACACAGCAATAATCAAATTCAATTCCTTGCCCAATGCGATTAGGGCCACCGCCTAAAATGATGATTTTATCATTAGTGGTTGGCTTGGCTTCGCATTCTTCTTCATAAGTTGAATACAGATAAGCGGTATCGGTTGAAAATTCTGCTGCACAGGTATCAACTCGTTTATAAACAGGTCGGATGCCTAGTTTATGCCGATGCTTACGCAATTCTCTTTCTTTGACCTGTAGTACGGTTGCTAAACGACGGTCTGAAAAACCTTTACGTTTAAGGCTAAACATTTCATCGGCATCTATTTCATTCAATAAACGCTTAGATAATGCTATTTCAATTTCAACGATTTCTTCAATTTGGGTTAAGAACCAAGGGTTGATGGTGGTGAAATCAAAGACTTCTTCTAAGCTCATACCAAAACGAAAGGCATCAGCAATATAAAGAATACGCTCAGCCGATGCTTCGGTTAGTTCACGTCGGATAATGTCTTTTGCATCTGCTTTGTTTAAATCAACTCGTTGATCTAAACCATCAATATCAGTTTCTAAACCGCGTAAGGCTTTTTGGAATGACTCTTGAAAGGTGCGTCCCATTGCCATTACCTCACCCACTGATTTCATTTGCGTGGTTAAACGTGGATCAGCTTTAGGGAATTTTTCAAAGGTAAAACGTGGGATTTTTGTAACCACATAATCAATGCTTGGTTCAAATGATGCGGGTGTTGCGCCACCTGTAATATCGTTGCTTAATTCATCTAGCGTATAACCTACTGCTAGCTTTGCGGCTACTTTAGCAATGGGAAAACCGGTTGCTTTAGAGGCTAAGGCCGAAGAGCGTGATACACGAGGGTTCATTTCGATAATGACTAAACGTCCATCCTTAGGATTTACTGAGAATTGAACATTAGAGCCACCTGTATCGACGCCAATTTTACGTAAAACAGCCAAAGATGCATCACGTAAAATTTGATATTCTTTATCGGTTAATGTTTGAGCAGGAGCAACGGTAATAGAGTCGCCTGTATGAATTCCCATTGGATCAAGGTTTTCAATTGAGCAAATAATAATGCAATTGTCTGCTTTATCACGTACCACTTCCATTTCATATTCTTTCCAGCCAAGCAGGGATTCTTCCAGCAAAACTTCAGTTGTGGGTGAAAAATCCAAACCGCGTGAAACAATTTCTTCAAATTCTTCTTTATTATAGGCAATACCACCACCAGAGCCTCCCATGGTAAAGGAAGGACGAATAATGGTTGGAAAGCCTAAACTACTTTGAATTTGACGTGCTTCTTCAATACTATGTGCCATAGCTGAACGAGCAGAGGGCAGACCAATTTCTTCCATTGCAATACGAAATTTTTCACGGTCTTCTGCCATATCAATGGCTTCTTTTTGTGCGCCAATCATTTCAACATTGTATTTTTCTAGTATTCCTTCGCGATCTAGGTCTAGCGCACAATTCAGTGCGGTTTGCCCGCCCATCGTCGGTAATAACACATCAGGACGTTCTTTTTTTATAATATTAGCAACGGTTTGCCACTGAATTGGCTCGATGTAAATCGCATCTGCCATTTCAGGATCAGTCATAATAGTAGCAGGATTGGAGTTTACCAAAATAATGCGATAACCTTCTTCACGTAACGCCTTACACGCTTGTGCGCCTGAATAGTCAAATTCACACGCCTGACCAATGACAATTGGTCCTGCGCCAATAATTAAAATACTGTTTATATCTGTACGCTTTGGCATGGCTTAACGATTTGCCTCCATCATGCTAATGAAACGATCAAAAATGGGGGCTATATCATGAGGCCCTGGGCTTGCTTCTGGGTGTCCTTGAAAACTAAAAGCGGGGCAATCAGTGCGCTCAACCCCTTGTAGACTCTTATCAAATAAGGAACGGTGCGTTGCTTGTAAATTATCAGGCAATGTCTCCTCATCAACTGCAAAGCCATGATTTTGGCTGGTAATCATGACTTGTTTATCATTTAAGTTTTGTACGGGATGGTTTGCACCATGATGTCCAAATTTCATTTTTACTGTTTTTGCTCCACTGGCAAGGCTTAATAATTGATGCCCTAAGCAAATACCAAAGGTAGGGGTTTTAGTTTCTAACAGTTGTTGAATCGCTTTAATTGCATAATCACAGGGTTCAGGATCACCAGGTCCATTGGATAAAAATATTCCATCAGGATGCATAGCTAACACTTCCTCAGCTGGGGTTTTAGCAGGAACAACAGTGATATAGCAATCGCGCTCAACCAACATACGCAGAATATTTTTCTTAATTCCATAGTCATAGGCAACAACTTTAAACTTTGCTGAGTTCTTATCAATTCTCTTGATGTGAGTAGGGTCTAATTTCCAACATCCTTCGCCCCAAGTATAGGTTTTAGCGGTTGTGACTTCTTTCGCTAAATCAGTTCCTTTCAAACCAGTAAAGCCTTCAATGGCATTCATTGCTGTCATCACTGATTTATCTTGAGGTAAATCATTAACAATAATACAGCCACGTTGTGCGCCTTTTGTGCGTAAAATTCGTGTTAAGCGGCGGGTGTCAATTTCACTGATTGCAACCACATTATTACGTTGCAAATACTCAGGTAATGATTCTTCTGAGCGAAAATTGCTATATAAGCGGGGTACATCTTTAATAATTAAACCCGTTGCAAAAATGTTAGTAGACTCCTCATCTTCTATATTGACACCTGTGTTACCAATATGTGGATAGGTTAGTGTAACCATCTGTTGTGCATAAGAAGGATCTGTTAAAATCTCTTGATAACCTGTCATTGCGGTATTGAAAACCACTTCACCAACGCTTTGACCCTCGCTACCTATGGACTCACCCTTAAAAATACTGCCATCTTCTAGGACTAAAAGTGCGCGCTTTATCAATCGAACCTCCGTTAATATTGCAACTTTGATTATTGCTCAGAAATAATTAATGAGTATGCAAAAACTATTGACACAAAAAACGGGATTCATTATCCCGCTTTAATAATTTTGAAATAAGGAGGTTTCAAGTACTGATGATATCAAACCAAATATTGCGCTGATTTTTTGTTTCTGATTGGAGTATCTCAGAAACAAAGGCAAGTAAGGTTGCTATAATCATTGCTTGGAATCTCCTAATATATATTACTAAGACTCTGCTTTGAGGAGTAATGATTATATAACAAGCATAACTTTATTAAGCTTTATACGTTATTTAATTTTTAGTCCTACATATCGTGAGTCTTGAATTCGCAAGGTATTCTAATCGAAACAAAAAAGAACTGCACCCATAAAAGAAAGTAAACAACTTGCAACTTGCTTGTATTCACTTGAGGTATTCAATAATTTCTCATTCTGAAAATAAAGACACAAAAAAGCCCAGATTCATTATGCTACTCGCTGGGCTTTTTCTATATTAGAAGTAATATAATAATTATGCTGTAACTTCTTCTACGATACTGATAAATTTACGACTTTTAGGTCCTTTTGTTTCAAAAAGAACTTTTCCGTCAGTTTTAGCAAATAAAGTGTGATCTTTGCCAATACCTACATTGGTACCTGGATGAAATTTAGTGCCACGTTGGCGAACTAAAATATTGCCTGCTAACACGCTTTGACCGCCGTAACGCTTAACGCCTAAACGTTTTGATACTGAATCGCGCCCGTTACGAGTACTACCTGCTGCTTTTTTATGAGCCATGAGTTAGATTCTCTTTAAATAGTTAGTTGAATAAGGAAGTTTCGGGTAATGAATTTATCCATATTGCGCTGATTTTTTGTTCTTGATGGGAGTATCTCATGAGGTGCATAGTTATTTTACGCAACGATTGGGATGATTGAAACCAAGACAAAAGGGCAAGGAAGATGGGTAGATTCATTGTTTGGAACTTCCTAAAATTAAGCAGAAATCTTTTTGATTTCAACTTGAGTGACATATTGACGATGTCCTGTGCGTTTTTGATGATGCTTACGACGGCGAAATTTGATGATTTCAACTTTTTTAGCACGTTCTTGAGCGCGAACTAATGCTGTTATTTTGCCACCTTCAAGATAAGGCGCTCCAACTTGAATATCATCACTACCACCAATCATAAGAACATTGTCAAAATCAATACTTGCTCCTTCTTCGGCATCTAGTTTTTCGATTCTTATAACATCGCCTTCTGCAACGCGGTATTGTTTTCCACCTGTAGTGAAGATTGCATACATTTTTAAACTCCTAATATTACGCCTATGGCTAGGAATATTAAAAACCTTAGCCTTTTAAAATAGTATAAGGAACTTCCAAGTAATAAATCTATTTATCCTACTTGCCCTTATTACTTGGAAGTTCCTAAAAGCTCTCAGAGAGAAGTCGCGCGATTTTACAGATAATCCTTGTACTAATCAAGCATCATGATTGATTATGATTAGTACTGCTTGAATCTATAATTTCCTTAGAATGCGTATCATAAATCGATAGCCTTATAATTATTAAGCTCTTGACACTCTGCAATCAACTACCTAGCATTCGCCATTTGTATATAGACTTTCAGATGAATAATTTCCAATTAAGAGCAATAAGAGTTTATCCAAGCCTGCTACAAAGCCGTTATAAAGTTAGCAGATTGGAAATTTAATATCTGAACATTTACTAGGAGCAGTTACTGATATGACCACTTCTCGAATGGGTTGATGTACTAGTGATTGTTTTTAATCAACCCAACACTGTAATCAACCTGTTAAGCTCGTATAACTTGATTTGATTGATGGAATTATTTTTTATGCCCCCTGTAGTGAACACGATGGATTCAGTTAACTTAATCGATTTTAAATCAATTCAGACGCTTATTTCTGAGGATATGCAGAATGTGAATAGCTTAATTCAAAGGCGCTTACATTCTGAGGTTGCTTTAGTTAATCAGCTTAGTCACTACATCATAGCGAGTGGTGGTAAACGTCTACGTCCAATGTTGTCGCTGTTAGCGGCGCGTGCTTGTGGTTATACGGGGGATAAGCATATTAATATAGCGACGATTATAGAGTTTATACATACGGCGACATTATTGCATGATGATGTGGTGGATGAGTCCGATATGCGTCGCGGTAAGGAGACAGCTAATACGATTTGGGGAAATCAAGCCGCTGTTTTAGTTGGGGATTTTCTTTACTCTCGCTCCTTTGAGATGATGGTGGATATTGGAGAAATGCGTGTGATGGAAATCCTTGCACAAACAACAAATATTATTGCCGAAGGAGAGGTGTTGCAATTACTCAATTGTAATGACCCTGATACGAATGAAGCACGTTATCTTGAAGTGATTCATTCTAAAACAGCAAAACTCTTTGAAGCGGCCTGTCAATTAGGTGCGGTGTTAGCTGGATTATCAGTTGAAGAAGAAAAAGCAATTGCAAAATATGGAATTCATTTAGGAACGGCTTTTCAATTGGTTGATGATATTTTAGATTACAGCGCCTCAGCCAGTGAAATGGGTAAAAATATGGGAGATGATTTGGCAGAGGGTAAGCCAACCTTACCTTTAATTATTGCGCTAGAGCGAAGCTCCGGTGAAGATGCTTTATTAATTCGTACTGCGATAAAAGAAGGTGGATTAGATAAAATTAATGAAATAATGCTCATTATTGAACAGACAAAAGCATTAGACTATTCAGCGCAGATAGCAAAAAACGAAGTCAAAAAGGCAAATGCTTGTTTAAGCTGTTTAGTAGATACTCCTTATAAAAAAGCATTAGAATCATTAGCTTGGTTCTCCATCAAACGAACGCATTAATATTCCAAGAGAAAACTTGTAATGTGAAAAAAAGCACCAAATTAGTGCGCATGTCTTTTATTTGCACTATTTATGTGCTTTTAGGTAATAGGCTTCTTTAGTCAGTTAAATTTAGTAGTCTGTATAAATA
>WGBH01000286.1 GCA_015494435.1 Thiotrichaceae bacterium
CTTAAATACAATGCGGCCGAATCAATCGGTTCGGAGAATGGTTCTACAGGTAATGCCGCTAGTACCGCGATGGAAATGGGTATCGGTTTAGCAATGGGACAACAAATGAGTAATGCATTACAGCCTCAACAACCCGCCTCGACTGTTGAACCCCCCGTTGGCCATGCTGCACCTCCTCCTGTACCGAGTGACCGTTGGCATGTGGTGCTTAATGATGAAGCCACAGGACCACACTCAATTAGTACCATTAAACGGATGATTCAAGAAGGTATGATATCAGCAGAAACATTGGTTTGGTTATCAGGTATGCCTGAATGGCAACCTGCCGCAGAGAATGCTACTTTTAAAGTCTTATTACAGCAAGCGAATGAGAATCAACCACCACCTCTGCCAAGAAAAAATTAGTTTTTCAAATAAATCATTTCCTGATAAAAGGAATGAAAGCTTCAGCTTTTTCGTTATCAAGATGAAATTTACTCAGTGAACGTCTATATTAAAAAATATTTCTAATTTTTTGGTCTTTCCTTGATGCCCATTAAACTTACTATCCCAATGCCGGATGACTGGCATTTACACCTCCGCTCAGGTGAGATGCTCCGTAAGGTTTTACCTTATACCAGTGGTCATTTTGCGCGTGCCATTGTGATGCCGAATCTTCCATCGCCTGTGGTGACAAGGCATGATGCTTTAACCTATCAGCAAGAAATTCTTCGCTATTTACCTAAAGGAAAGTCTTTCACTCCCTTAATGACGCTGTATATGACAGAAAATACAGATCCCAATGAGGTGCGTCTAGGTTTTTTAACAGGAGAGGTGACTGCGGTTAAACTCTATCCTGCGGGTGCGACCACTCATTCAAATGCAGGGGTAAAAGATTTAGAAAAAATTTATTCTGTACTAGAAGTGATGGAAGAAATTGCGATGCCCTTTTTAGTACATGGCGAAGTAGTTGATACAAATATTGATATTTTTGATCGTGAAGCGGTTTTTATTGAAACGAAATTAATGCCTATTCGGCAACGCTTTCCCAAACTAAAAATAATATTTGAACACCTCACCACTAAGGAAGGCGTGGATTACGTGCTTTCTTGTGATCAAAATACTGCCGCAACCATTACTCCACATCATCTAGTTATCAATCGTAACGCCATGTTAGTCGGCGGGCTTAAACCGCATTATTACTGCTTGCCCGTGGCAAAACGTGAATTGCATCGATTAGCTTTAGTAAAGGCAGCAACAAGTGGTGATGCTCGATTTTTCTTAGGAACAGATTCTGCACCACATTTAACAACGGCTAAAGAAAGCGATTGTGGTTGTGCAGGGATTTTCAATGTTGCCAATGCCATTGCTGTTGTAACACAGGTTTTTGAGAATGAAAACGCACTGAATCAGTTAGAAAAATTCTTATCCATCAATGGTGCAAATTTTTACCAGTTACCTATTAACAAGCAACGCATCACCTTAGAGCGTTTTAGTGAAAGTCAGCCTATTCCAGAAGATATTAAAACCGCTGAAGGAATAGTGAAAGCCTTTGATCCGATGATGGATGTGTGTTGGAAAGTTGTTTAAGTAAAATACACATTCCTGTTGCCATAGGGTGTGATCTAAAGTGCGAGGATTGGTGAAATTAGCAGTGGAGACTTACTACCTCTCATTGCAGGGTATCGATGAAATTATTTATGTGGAAAATTATAGCTTGGTTTTGAATAGCAAAACCGCATTTGCAAAATCTAGGTAAAACTCGCATTATGCCCCCTTTAATTTTTTCCACCACTTATTACAAAATAATATGAATAAGCAAGACAAACAGCTCCTTTTCCTTTTAAATATTGATCCTAATGAACTAGAAGAACTTTATAGTAAAAAAACCGTTTCTCGTGGTATTGCTTATTATAAACAAGGCAATGTTGAAAAAATTAAAGAGATATTAACACCTACTCAGGGCAGTGAGACGATAAAAATTATCGGGTTTATCGCAGGACGTTATCAGCGCCCCTATCAAACCACGCTAACACTTGATCCTAAATCCTATGGTAGTGTCGAAATAGAATCTCATTGCACTTGTCCTGTTGAATATTGCTGTAAACATGGTATTGCCTTACTGTTTTTCTTTTTAAATAGCGGCACACAAGAGACTTCTCTCCCCTCTAATAAGAAGGGCGCAAGCAATGATGCAGATGCCTATGATGACGCGGGGGAAGTTGATAAATGGTTAACCACAATTCAAGAGAAAGAAACTGAAATAGAAACCAGCCAAACGTCATTATCATCAACCAATGAACAGTACCATCTAATTTATCTACTAGAAAATCGTAAAGCGAGCCATCAAGCCCACAGTGAAGGCTTGGCGGTTAGATTTGTCAAATCCCGTGCATTAGTCAAAGGTGGTTATGGGCAGATTTATGCAATAGAAGAGCATAGGTTGCTCAATTCATACTATCGTGATGATAATTGCTATTTTAATGAACTGGATATAGAAATTGTTACCGCATTAAAAAGTCTGACAAATGATGGTTACGGTATATATAAGTATTATTACCTTCCAACCACTATTGGCGAAATAATACTAGAAAAAATCCTACAAACAGGGCGTTGTTTATGGGAAACACAAGAGGCAAAGCCGTTAACATTAGGCAGTGATCGAAAAATAGAACTACACTGGAAGCAACAAAATAATTTTTATTTACCTACTATTGCTATTAAACCCAGTGCCGATAGGATATTTCCACTGCAAAATCATTATTTTTATCTGGATAAAGCACAAAACCAAGTAGGAAAAGTCGTTCACGATACACTCAATAAAGAGAAAATAGCTTATTTTGCATCAGCTCCACGTATTGCTGCCGAACAAGCAGAGCAAATGAGCCTAAAAATAGTGCAAACACTGCCTGACTATGATTACCCTTTGCCTGTTGATATTAATCTGCAACAGATTAATATTGATACCTTGCCTGTATTTCATTTAAAACTACATACCATTAATAGAACCGCAGCCATGTTGCGCTCTGACCAACCTGCCACAATGCATATCGCCACGCTTAGTTTTCAGTACAATGAAATCAACTATCAACCAATAACAGAAGCAGATTTAGTCAAAAATTACTACACGCTTATCAAAGACAATAGCCGCTATCGCATAACACGCCAATTAGAAGCAGAACAAAGCGCCTTACAGCTACTTACCGAAGAACAATTTGACGCACCTAATATCCACCCCCTTCGTGTTACCGATTTTATATTAACCGCTGACAGTGTCGAAGAAAGCGTAGAGGCTTGGGATAACTTCCAAACCCATAAAATCCCTGATTTGGAAGCAGCGGGCTGGCAAATTGAAATTGATGATAGTTTTATGCTTGAAGTAGAAGTCATTGATGACTGGTACGCCGATTTAGAAGAGTCTGAAAGCGGTGATTGGTTTGAAATGAATCTAGGCTTTGAACTGAATGGTAAGCCGATTAATCTATTACCGATGTTAGTCAGATTGTTGGCAGATTATCCGAATAAAGAAACACTGCATGAGTCCTTAGAATCCAAAGAATATCAATTACTGCCACTAGAAGGAGGGCAATGGATAAAAATCCCCACCAAGCGCGTTCTACAAATCATAGATACCATTATTGAGCTATATGATACCGATGCTCTCAATAAAGACGGCACGCTTTCTATCCCAAAACATGCAGGTCTGCACTTTAATGATCTATTAAATGATCCCTCACTGCGCTGGAAAGGCGCAGATGAACTTAAAAAACTGAATAAAAAGCTACGTGATTTTTCTGGTATTGAAGCGGTTGAATTACCCAAAGGTCTTGATGCTACCCTGCGGGATTATCAAAAACAAGGGCTAGATTGGTTGCAATTTTTGCGTAATTATCAGTTTAATGGCGTACTCGCAGATGATATGGGGCTAGGAAAAACCATTCAAGCCTTAGCGAATTTACAAATAGAAAAAGAATCAGGCAGAGCGGATTTACCCAGCTTAGTGATTGCCCCCACGAGTTTAATGAGCAACTGGAAAAATGAAGCCACGTGTTTTACCCCTGATCTCAAAGTATTGATTTTACAAGGATCTGGTCGCAAGCAATATTTTTCAGATATAGAAAATTACGATATTATTTTAACCACTTATCCGTTAATGAATCGTGATAAAGCGTTGTACGAAAAGCTTGAATTTCACTATTTGATTTTAGATGAAGCACAAGCTATTAAAAATGCCAAGGCAAAAACAACTCAACTTATTTATACTTTAAAGGCACGTCACCGTATCTGCGTAACGGGCACCCCAATGGAAAATCATTTGGGTGAGATTTGGTCAATGTATCACTTCTTAATGCCAGGTTATTTAGGTACGCATCAGAAATTTAACAGTCTGTTTAGAAAACCAATCGAACAACACGCGGATGATACACGAGGACAAGTATTAAGAGCACGTATTGAGCCATTTTTACTCCGCCGTACTAAAGATGTTGTTGCTGATGAGTTACCAGAAAAAACAGAAATAATTCGTACCGTCACGCTCAGTGGCAAACAACGTGATTTATATGAAACGGTGCGCGTAGCAATGGATAAAAAAGTGCGTGACGAAATCAAGAAAAAAGGTCTAGCTCGCAGTCATATTATGATACTCGATGCACTACTCAAACTACGTCAAGTCTGTTGTGATCCGCAATTAGTTAAACTAGAAAAAGCGCGTAATGTGAAAGAATCTGCCAAATTAGAGTTATTAATGAGCATGATTCCTGAGATGGTAGAAGAAGGACGGAAAATTCTAATTTTTTCCCAATTTACCTCCATGCTGACTATTATTGACAGAAATCTTAAAAAGAGCAAAATAAAATACACTAAACTCACAGGACAAACTCGCAAACGTGCTGAAGCGATTGAAGCCTTCCAAGAAGGCGATGCCAACGTATTTTTAATCAGTCTAAAAGCAGGTGGCGTGGGGTTAAACCTAACCGCAGCCGATGTGGTTATTCATTATGACCCTTGGTGGAATCCTGCGGTAGAACAACAAGCCACAGACCGCGCTCACCGCATTGGACAAGACAAGCCAGTGTTTGTGTATAAACTAATAACAGAAGAAACAGTGGAAGAAAAAATTCTTAAGATGCAAGAGAAAAAACAAGCGCTTGCTGATGCCCTCTATGCTAAGAAAGGTAAGGCAGAGGCTAGTTTTAATCAGAGTGATTTGATGGATTTATTGAAGCCTTTGGAATAGATGCCAGAAGAAATCGGGGTTAATGATATTTTTGTCGCAGACGACTTATTGAGAGCTTAACAGCCCTTAGATTTAACCGCTGAATACGGAAAACCGTATGTTTGGTGGTATGGAAGTTCCAAGCAATGAATCTACCCATATTTACTTGCCTTTTGTCCCTGTTTGAATTGTCTCAATCGTTGCATAGAGTGACTATGCGCCTCTTGAGATGCTCCAATCAGGAACAAAAAAACAGCACAATATGGGTAAATTCATTACTTGAAACTTCCAAAGATAAATCTTTTACTCCTTTGCTTTTGTTTTCTTAAAATGATGAAGGATGCCTATTGATCATCAAGATTTTTAAAGTTGCTTATATTAAGATAGATTTCTTCATCTGCGATGAATTCACTTTGGTCGATAAAAATAGATTCAGGCATACCCGTTTCGGCATTGTATTTAATTTCAACTTTAACGGGATTACTTTCTATTGCATTGCTAATGGTTTTAAAGAGGTCTTCAATCGTTAATTGATTATATTCAGGAACCATTGTTTTGCTTCCATCAGAGAATCTAGCATCAACGACTGTATTGCCCTTAATGGTCAAATCGACTGACTTAGCGGTATCCCCTCCGATAAATCCTGAGCGTTTCAAACTAAAGGAATAGCTTTCAGGTCGTGTATCTTCCCATTTTTCTTTATTGAGATTTAACTCCTTTTGTGCATCTATTAATGCAGTGCCATTAATGGTTGATGCTTGTTGTCCCGATAAAATCATCCGTCCTAATTCAATATTATCACTTTCATCTGCATTGATTGGAAGCGGGTCAGGGCGACGCAGATGAATTGCGATATCGCCTTTGCTTACCTTACCATCACCATTGGCATCAAGAACACGCACAAATTCCCCAAAGCTATGAAAGGGGCTAAATAGATCTAAAGCCCGTTGCTGTTGTTTGCTATCTAATTGTAATTCTTTATAAGCGCCATTTTGTATTGCCTTTAAATCTTTTTCTGTCAAGACATGATCACGTACTTCATCAATGCCTGCAATGCCACCTGTGTAATGCAGTTTGACCGTATCACCGACGGATAATTTACGATCGTCATCTTGATCTAATGCAACGCCAGTGAACTGTATCGTAATGCCATCGGCAGTACCCTTAGGAGGCGTACGATTAAAGTGATTCGAGATTGCTTGATATTCTTCTTTTGTCAGTTTTAATTGTGACGCAGGTTTTGTGCCATTAATTTCTGTGGCTTGTTTTTCAGTTAGATTGATCCTTTCAACTTCAACTTTTGAGTTGTGATAACCTAATACGGCAGGTATAACACTGGGACTTTTCATTAAAATAGCGGTATCGCCTTTGCTAACTTTTCCATCGCCATTGCTATCAAATACTTCGACAAAATAGTTAATTGATCGAGAAACTGGGGTGTCAAAAAGAGCCAATGCTTGTTCTTTTTGAGTATTATTTAGCTTTAATTGCTCGCCTTTTGGATCTTCGGTGATTTGCCTGACCGCTGCTTTATCTAATATATATTGCTGAGAACCTAGCATAGCAATATCACCCACACTTATTTTACCATTGCCGTCTTGGTCTAATAGCCGAACTTTCTCATTACCAGAGGCGATATAGCCAAAAAGATCCAACGCATGACGATGTTGCGTTTTATCCAGAGGGATTTCGTTTGGATTTTGGTTTTCTATACGTTTACGTAACTCATCGGTGCTGAGTTGGATATCATTGAATTTAAACCTCTCAATATTCACCACTGAAATAGTTTGCCCCGTTTCTTTATGAGTTAAAACAATACCATTATTAGTGGGAGCGCCTAATATAACAGCATCACCCGGATGAAGAGGGCGGGGGAAAATAGTGGTGATTTTGAAATTATAATCATCAATATTGCCTCTGATTCTTGCCTTATCTTCACCTGAACCACCATCAAGAAAATCAGAGCCTAAACGACTGACTAAAACATCATTACCTTGACCTCCTAATAAGACATCATTACCTCGTCCACCAAAGAGATAGTCATCTCCTTGCCCACCATCAAGACGATCATTACCTCTGCCACCATAAAGGCGATCATTGCCATTCCCTCCTGATAATAAATCATTCCCTTGACGACCATAGAGACGATCATTTCCATCAAGTCCTAGGATATGATCATTGCAATGTGTTCCTTT
>WGBH01000287.1 GCA_015494435.1 Thiotrichaceae bacterium
AGCCCCATAGGGCTAAAATTTAGCTTAATGAAAGCTATTGACATGAATAAGTAGTTATCTAATACCTTTGTCGATGTTAGGTCGGTGAAGGTATTCATCAAGCTATTTATAGTACGAATTTTTGTAAAAATTTAATCAAAAATATTTTTAAAATCAATATCTTTAATTAGTATTTATGGGGCGTGTTTGTTTCTAAGACGATAAAGATATTCTAAAAATGGGCTAGGAGCGGAATATGAAAATTTTATGGAATTTATTGGCAGTTATTGGTTTAGTCGCATTGATTGCTGGAGGCTTTGCTTATAAAGAAGTTGCCGCTTTTAATGAACTTGATCCTGGAGCTAAAAAAGTTTACTGGAATATGTGGACTAAAATCAAAGAAACAGGCAACTCGGCAGATGCAACGGTATGGAAAAAACCATTAGCAGAGGGTGTTAGCCCAGCGGATGCTGAAGAAGCAATGGACTCAGCGGCTGTGGAGCTTGGTATTTTAGCCGTGGGTAAACTACCGCTTTCTACTCAGGTCGAAAAAATGACAGGGAAGAAGCAACGATTCTTGAAAATTTTCCAATATTGTAACCCTATCACCGCAATGACAATGGTAGATCATAGTGATGCATTTTCCGCTTATTTACCTTGTCGTATTTCAATGATTGAAGATAAGCAAGGTAAGTTTTGGCTGTACGCACTGGATATGGATATGATGATTTCAGGTGGAAAAACCCTTCCTCCTAAGCTCTTGAAAGAAGCGACTAAAGTTAAAAAAGTTATGCTAGCGATTATGGAGCGTGGTGCAACAGGCGAATTCTAATTAAATGATTTCATGCACGTTACTTGGAAGTTTCTAAGCCAAACAACTATTTGTTTGGCTTTTTTTGTTTCACTCATTCCTAAATTTATTTGGAAATGTAGAATGGGGCATTTATTCTTTGTACTTGCATAATCCCTTAATTCAACTATCTTCTTTGTATGCAATAATTTCAATACGTTTAATGGGTTGTCTTTTTAATTGTTGTGCGTTTATTTCGTAGTCAATCATCTTCTGTCTAATCAACAATAAAATAGTGGCATAGAGTATTGCACAATGCGCCCCTACCCATAAATATAAGCCAATATCATTGGCAATAATGGCAATATTTTCTTTACTGTTGCCAAAGGGTATTTGATCAAATAAAAAGCTATCAGTGGCTAATAATAAAGAAAATAAGGCGATGATAAAGGCTCTCAAGGGGTGTTTGAACATCAATAAAATCACTAATAAGGACAATAGATTAGCATACCAGCCGAATTGAAAAATGGCGAATCCCATCCAACCCATGGCGAAAACCCAATAGCCTTTTATACTGTGTGTTTCTGTTATAAATACAGTTTCAAATAATGACGCAAGAAATAAAAATGCACCTAGCCCGATAAGAATAATGGCACTGATTTTTAATATGGCTAATCGAATATCTTTTCTCATATCTTGGTTGAAATCTCCTTGGAGCAATAGATGTTTACTTATTAAATTTCATCTTGATGACGAAAAAGCTGAAGCTTTCACTCCTTGTTATCAGGAAATTATTTATTTGAAAAACTATCATTGAGCTTTTTGACTGCCTGTCTTAATAATTTAATAGCTTGTTTTTTGCCCGTTAGATGGGTTGATTTTGCTAATGATTGCCATGGCTGTTTTTGCAATACTTTAGCTATAAGAATCTGTAACTCATCCGATGTCAAGTGAGTTACTTTAATTGGTTGGGATAAGCAGGATAAAGTTAGTTTATAAATGCTTATAATACTACTTTCATAGCCACGTCGTTGATCACAAAACCCCTTTAGAGCATATTGCTCATTTTCATTTAATACTTGTTTGATCTGTTTTATTGACAAAGAAAAAAAGGAAGTTTGAAACAAGGCAATTACTAAAGTAGCCTCTAACTCACGTAAAGGATCAGCGAGTAATAAAGGCAGGGATTGTTTAAAATGATTTTGTGCCTCTAAGGTAAGTGATTGCGCCTTTGTCTTTAACGCTTGCAGCATAATAATAGAATGCGTGCCACTGCTGGCATCACGCTTCATGCCGATTTGTACCGTTTTGAAATTTGCTTTACGCCAAAAAGCGATTAGTTTAGGCGTTGCCCCAAAGCTGCTTGCAATATAATCCGCCTTATTGTTTTGTTTTGAATAATCAATCAAATAGCTTAATAAATAGCTTCCAATGCCTTTGCCTTGTAACTTTGGATGTACTGCAATACGCATAATGCGATTGGCATAATAACAAGGTGCATTTTTAATGCCGACATGGGTCGCTAATAATTGTGGGACTAAATGCCCTTGAGGACGACGTTTACCATGATAGATTTCTGTTGCTAACTCCTGACTCAAACCACCTTCTTGTACCATCACTGCGGTTGCAATGAGATATTCTTGAGGCTGTAAAATAAAAATCTGATACTGTGGGTCATCGAGTAAGCGGACTAAATCAGAAGGACGGGTTTGATAATGTGCGTTGACTAATAAACCAAAAATCTGCCGTAATAATGCCTCATTATGTAGTAATTCCTGTTGCTTTACGCGCCTTGGCTTATCGTTAGTAAATGCAGTTTTGTTTGACTTAATCGCGTTGAAATAAGAAGAGGGCGGTTGTATTGCACTATCAGTCTTTAATAATAAAGCATCAAAAGTGAAATTTTCTAAAGGATCATTAGCACACCAGCGGAAGGGTTGTTCTAAGCGTGCGCTTTTCCATTGTGGGCAAATTTCATCCAATAGAGTCCGAAAACGAATCGCAAAACCGCGTCCACTGCCTTCATAACCGTGTTCAGTGCTTGCAAAAATAAGCCGAGAATGCTGTTGAATAAAATCTTTTAGCATTGCAAGTGGGAGACCTGCGGCTTCATCCACTAAGACTAAATTCGCTTTTGGTTTTTGTCGATGCAGTTCATCAGGGGATAGAAAATGCAAACCTTGTAGTAACTGTTCTGTATTAGGGTATTCTTTAAGGGCTAAAGATGCGGCATTAAAAAGTGCATTGGCTATTGTTCGACTCGGTGCAGTCACAATAATACAGCCAATATTTTGTTGTAATAAATGGGCTGCCAACTTACCTAGTAAAGTTGATTTTCCGCGTCCACGATCAGAGGTTAAAACTAAAGGGCGACGGCGATGCCCTCGCACAACACGCAACATGGCATTAAACACGTTCTTTTGTTCGTTACTGAGTTTTTGATTATATGTGGCTGAGTCGGTAAGCTGATGACAAGCGGGAGGCGGGCGCTTATCCTTATGATAAAATAAGACCGAATTTTGCGCTTTTAATAAACGAATAAAACGCTGTAAAAAATAACTCTTCCTCCCCCATTGGTCTAAATCAGGGGTTAATAAAATTAAATAGCCCCCGCCAATAATCGTCCCCGTTACCGCAGCAAAAGCATTGGCATCAAAGGCGATTGTGTTTTTATTATCAGGGTGTGCATTAAAGACGACTGCCTGAAATTGCTGACCGAGTAAGGTAGTTGCTTTATTAATTGCCAGTGTCTGCTGTGCTTCAAAGGGCGTATTGCTTAGCCACAGCGTATCAATGTTGAGGCTAAAATCCTTCGCTATTTGGCAACAGTGTTTAAGTGATCCACTAATAACAATGAGTTTTCGCGGGAGAGACTTCCTATTCAACTCGCTAGTGTAGAGCGATTAATCATTATTATGCAAATCAGCATTTAAACCACCCCACAGTCCTGCATTAATTGCGATTGCTTCAATAGCACCTGTTTGGCTATGGCGGCGATACAGCAGTCCTGATCTGCCTGATAATTCACGCGCAGAAACAATCTCACCTTCAGGGGTTCTGACCTTTGAACCTGCGGTTAAGTATAAGCCTGATTCCACAATACATTCATCACCGAGTGAAATACCCAAACCAGCATTTGCACCTAATAGGCTTTTCTTACCAATGGAAATGACTTGTTTACCACCGCCTGAGAGCGTTCCCATAATAGAGGCACCGCCGCCAATATCCGAGCCATCGGCTACTAAAACGCCTGCGCTAATGCGCCCTTCAACCATTGAATTACCCAATGTTCCTGCATTAAAGTTAATAAAACCTTCATGCATTACGGTTGTACCCGATGCCACATGCGCGCCTAGTCTGACACGATCTGCATCACCAATTCTAACCCCTTCTGGAATCACATAATCGGTCATACGTGGGAATTTATCGATAGAGGTGATATTAAGTTGTGTATTTTCCTCAGCAATTAAACCGCGCAAAGTTTCTACGGTTGAAGGCAATACAGGGCCTGCGGATGTCCATGCAATATTGGGTAAAAGTCCAAAAATACCCTCAAGATTAATTTCATGCGGTTTAACTTCGCATTCTGACAGTAAATGCAATCTTAAATACACATCTTCAGTGCTAAGGGCAGGTGTGTTGATATCAATCTCAAGCTCAATAAAGTCACTTTTGATTAAACCAACTTTTTGCGCCAAACAGCTGCGCGCTATTTTTTTATTTGAACGTGGAAACCAAGTATCAATGGTTGAACCACTTGCAACGTCTATATATCGATGTCCGATACGCTTAATTGTCATTTTTTATTCCTTAAAACTTTATAGAGGATGAAATTTGGCGCTTGATTCTAGCGACATATGATAAGGTGCGCTAGTTCTTTGCTGATCCTGTATAGAATCCTCTCATTGCTTGGCATTTCTTTAAGCCTTGCGTTCCCAAGTATCACGTAATCCAATGGTACGATTGAATATCTTTCTCTCATCGCTTGAATACTTAGTATCTAATATAAAATAGCCTTCACGTTCAAATTGATAATGATCTTTCACGGTTGCATTTTTCAATCCAATCTCGCCTTTACAGCCTGTTAAAACTTCCAAACTATTCGGATTAATAGAATCTAAAAAGTCTTTACCTGCTGCATCAGGGGCTTCTTCGGTAAACAGACGATCATAAAGACGCACTTCGCAATCAATATGGTCAGTTGCACAAACCCAGTGAATAACGCCTTTCGCTTTAATCCCATCAGCAGGGTTCTTACCCACCGTATCTTCAATAATACGTGCATGAACCTCAATAATATTGCCATCATCATCTTTAATCGCCGCATCCGCTTCAATAATATAGCTATTGCGTAAACGTACCCGTTTGCCAATCACAAGACGTTTGTATTTTTTATTCGCTACCTCTCTAAAATCATCCTGATCAATTAATATTTCACGCGAGAAGGGCAGGGTGCGTGTGCCTAAATCATCGCGATTAGGATGGCTAGGAGCTATCATTTGCTCTTTTTTATCATCAGGATAATTGGTCAAAATAACCTTTAAAGGATGTAAGACACACATAGCACGCTGTGCATTTTCATTCAGATCATTACGAATCGCGTATTCCAACATACTGACATCAACCACGCCATCAACACGGGTTACGCCAGCCATATCACAAAATTGACGTATAGATTTAGGCGTAAAACCCCGACGACGCATCCCTGAAATAGTCGGCAAGCGTGGATCATCCCAACCGTCTACATGCTTTTCATCCACTAGTAATTTCAGCTTGCGTTTACTGGTAATAGTGTAATTAACATTTAAGCGTGAAAATTCATACTGATGCGGTGTCGAAGGGACAGGTAGATTATTAATAAACCAATCGTAAACGGGACGATGTTCTTCAAACTCTAAAGTACAAATCGAATGCGAAATACCTTCAATCGCATCACCTTGTCCATGTGCATAGTCATAAGAAGGATAAATACACCATTTATCCCCCGTTTGGTGATGAGCCATTTTTTTTATACGGTAAATAACAGGATCACGCATTTGCATATTCGGATGACTCATATCAATCTTAACTCGCAAAGAACAAGCCCCTTCCTCCAGCTCACCTAAGCGCATTTTTTCAAATAACGCTAGATTCTCCTCCACAGAGCGACTTCTATAAGGACTATCTTGCCCTGCTTGGGTTAAATTACCACGGTATTGACGCATTTCTTCTTGGTTTAAATCACATACATAGGCTTTATTTTCCTTAATTAGAAAAATCGCCCAGTCATATAATTGATCAAAATAATCAGAGGTGAAACGCACCTCACCATCCCACTCAAATCCTAACCAATGAATATCCTCTTTAATCGAATCGACATATTCCACTTCTTCTTTAGCAGGATTGGTATCATCAAACCGTAAATGACAAGTCCCACCAAATTGTTTGGCAAGACCAAAATTTAAACAAATAGACTTTGCATGACCAATATGTAAATAACCATTTGGTTCAGGCGGAAAGCGAGTGGTTATTTTATTAACAGCACCCTTTGCAAGATCGTTAGTGATGATCTTCTCGATAAAGTTTAAAGGCTTATCATTAGATTTATTATTTTCAGGCATAATTTAGCTTCTTCTAGTAGATATTTTAACAGCGCAATAGTATACCTTTATATTAGGGTGACATAAGAGCTATTTTAAAGCGTTATAATTTGCCAGTTTTTTAGGTTGTTAGATGGGTTTTGTAAAGCCGTCTGAGCTGGACGGGTTTTGTAAACTCGTCCATACGTTTAGCTTAAACGTAATAAAGCCTCACAGTTTCCTGCAAGACTTCTTTAAAACGTTTCAACGGGGTTAAAAACCCCGTCGGGCTAAGCTGGACGGGTTTTGTAAACCCGTCCATACATTTAGCTTAAACGCAATAAAGCCTCACAGTTTCCTGCAAGACTTCTTTAAAACGTTTCAACGGGGTTAAAAACCCCGTCGGGTTAAGTTTATACACCTGGGTTAGTAACTTTCATGCAGCTACCATTATTATAAGCTCGTACTTGGAAAGAACGTCCGCTTCTAATTTTTTTTACATAAGGTGCTTTAGCTGATGTCAGTCTAGTTACTTTATTACGTGAATTCATAATAAATCGTAGATCATTGACACCATATTGACATAAACGCTTAGGCTCACCTGATCTGAAACCGCGATCAACCCATGTACAACTACCAGAAGAAACACCATTTTCTCCAGAGCTTGTACCCGCTTTAAAGTTGATGATAAGCGTATCTCCAGTGCTTCTATAGTCAAGTGACATTCCTGCACCACCTTTGCACATTAGCACATAACTTTTGGGTGCTGCTTGGGCAGGTGTAGATGAAGTTGTAATACCTAGTACTGAAACAATACTTAGGATTGATGTGATAACTAGTGCTTTTTTCATTGTAATTTCCTCTTGGTTTGTTGTCTTTGGCTGTTAATTGTTAAATAGTTGATTCTGCTTAATAAAGCGTAGAAACTTATTCAAGTAGCTCATTTACCTCGTTCCCAAATTCCTATTTGGGAACGAGACATTGGAAACAATTTAATCGTTTAATGAATCAGTGGATGAAAGGAAGGAGCACTGAAGCTTTAGAAATCATAACAAAAGCAAGAGGTTCTTGCTTGCATTATGTCAACGCGGCTTATACCTCACAAATGGACTCAAACACGCATCTCCTTGAAGGAAACCGCATGGGAGATAAGTTTTATCATATTAATGGGGAGGTTGGGCAAGCAGACACAAATGCTGCATGTAATATTTTGCATCGTTTGGATGATCCCGAAATAGGATGTTATACGCCTTATCGAAAGGTCAAACAGATATTGCAAAATAGACTTCATGCCTGGGAGGAGTTAATCCCTAAATCTGGGATGATCGCCCCTTCTGAATTCTAGTTGCAACTTGGAATAGTTATCAACAGAGAGCGTACAAAATCAAGAGTCTATAGATTTTATATGATTTTTTGGAGCGGTTCTCGAGGAATCAAAGCAAGATTATTTGGTGCCACAGGTACGCTCATTAATGAAATAAGCGTGTTTGATGGCCCTCCTTATTTTTCCTGGAATCAAACCATTAATCGCTGATAATAGTGGAATCGCACTTGCCACTCGCAAGCTACATCACTGTAATTTATCGCGTTTAACTTCTGAATCAGAAGCAAAAGAGTTATCATTATTTGTTTTATATTCAATAAGCTTGGCATATTTTAGATAAGAAGATACGGATTTAGCGATACTAATGGACATGCCATCGATACCTGCTAGAAAGCCACGTTTAAAAATATAAAATTTTATAAAAGAAAATAATCCATGCGAAAAAGGCGCAAGAAAACCTGTCTCTTATACACATCTCCGA
>WGBH01000288.1 GCA_015494435.1 Thiotrichaceae bacterium
TCAATATTTTGTTAAAGTGTATCGAAAATAAACACAATTGACCTATTATTTCTATGAATGTCCAACCAAAATCCAATAATAATCTACTCTTAGCCCTGCGTGAAATACTTCCCGAACAATATTTATTAACCGCAGTAGAAGATCTAAAACCTTATGAATGTGATGGCTCTCCCGTTTATCAGCGTTTGCCTGTTGCGGTTGTTTTGCCAAGCACAATTGAAGAGGTGCAAAAAATTATTCGTATTTGTGCAAGTTTGCGTGTGCCAGTGGTTGCTCGCGGGGCGGGTACGGGTCTATCAGGGGGGGCTTTGCCCCATGAAGGTGGTATTATTCTTGCTTTATCACGTTTTAATAATATCCTCGAAATTGATGATGAAGGTATGACCATGCGGGTGCAACCTGGGGTGCGTAATTTAGCAATTTCTGAGGCAGCTGCACCTTATGGTTTGTATTATGCGCCTGATCCTTCGTCACAAATTGCCTGTACGATTGGTGGTAATGTGGCAGAAAATTCGGGTGGAGTGCATTGTTTAAAATATGGATTAACTGTACATAATGTTCTAGAGGTAAAAATTATTACGGCGGAAGGGGTATTGGTGACTTTGGGTTCTAGTACTTTGGATACGCCAGGCTATGATTTATTGGCTTTGATAACGGGTTCAGAAGGTATGTTGGGGATTATTGTGGAGGTGGTGGTCAAACTTTTACCACGCCCTCCTGAAACAAAAGTATTAATGGCATCTTTTGATGAGGTAGAAGATGCCGCTAATGCGGTTGCAATGATTATTTCTGCTGGCATTATTCCAGCAGGTTTGGAATTGATGGATAATTTAGCAATTCAGGCGACAGAAGCCTTTGTTCATGCAGGCTACCCTACGGATGCAGAAGCTATTTTATTGTGCGAATTAGATGGTACTGAGGAGGCGCTTACTGAACAAGTGAGTTTGGTGGCTGATATTTTAAGAAATGCCAATTCAATTCGCGTGATAATGGCAAGTTCTGATAAAGAAAAGGCTAGATTATGGGCAGGGCGTAAAGCTGCTTTTCCTGCGGTTGGGAGGATATCACCTGATTATTATTGTATGGATGGTACTATTCCACGTAAAAATGTCGCTGCAGTATTGTCTGAGATTAAATCATTATCAAGGCATTATGGTTTGCGAGTAGCAAATGTGTTTCATGCAGGTGACGGTAATTTACACCCTTTGATTTTATTTGACGCAGGTAAAACAGGCGAACTGGAAAAAGCAGAACGCTTTGGTGCAGATATTTTGGAGTTATGTGTCAAAATGGGTGGCTCAATTACAGGTGAACATGGGGTAGGATTTGAAAAGTTAGACCAAATGTGTGTGCAGTTTAATGAAGATGAATTGACACATTTTCATAATATTAAATATGCTTTTGATCCTTATGAGTTACTTAATCCTGGCAAAGTGATTCCGACTTTACATCGTTGTGCAGAGCTAGGGGCGATACATATCCATAATGGTGAATTAGCACATCCCGATATTCCACGTTTTTAGAAAGCAATTATCTTAAAATATAAATTTATGGCATCAAATATTACATCTAGTTCTATCCCTAATCGTGATATAAGCGCTGCGTTACAACAACAAGTCCAATCGTCGATTGATTTGCACTCCCCGTTGCTGATTCGTGGAGGAGATAGTAAATCGTTTTATGGGCGCCCCCCTGTGGAAACCTCAAATATATTAGAGTTGAAACGGCATACAGGGGTCATTGCCTATGATCCTAGCGAATTAGCTATTACCCTTCGAGCTGGCACACGTTTACAAGATGTAGAGTCTTTGCTTGCTGAAAAGCAGCAAATTCTTTGCTTCGAGCCACCGCAATTTAATCAAAATAGCACTATAGGCGGAGTGATTTCAGCGGGTATTTCAGGGCCTCGGCGTGCTTTTGCTGGTTCTATTCGGGATGCCATTTTGGGAGTGGAAATTATTAATGGTGAGGGGAAAATCGTTCGTTTCGGTGGTCAAGTAATGAAAAATGTGGCAGGTTATGATATGTCGCGTTTAATGGTGCGTTCCATGGGAACGTTGGGTGTGATTTTAAGTGTTTCATTACGCGTCTTACCTAAACCTGCAAAAGAGAGAACATGGGTGATGCAGGTAAGCCAAAATGAATCGCTTGTTTTCTGTAAACAATGGCGGCAAATGCATTTGCCAATATCAGCAACTACGTGGTATCAAAATAAGGTTTATATTCGCTTATCAGGTAGTCAAATGACTTTAAAAGCAGCGGAACAACGATTATTACAACGGTATCCATTTGAACGATTAGAGGATGGTATTCGTTTTTGGCAGTCAATACGTAATCAACAACATGCTTTTTTTAAAGGAATTAATAAGCCTTTATGGCGTTTGTCTTTGCCAATTAATGCACCTGTCATTGCGCGTTTTTCAGGTGATTTATTAACAGAATGGGGGGGGGCTCAGCGTTGGATTACGAATAATGCACCTGCGAACATTATTCGTGCAGTAGTCGCTAAACACGGTGGGTATGCAACTTTATTTGATGGGCATAAGCATTTGCCTGAAGTGCCTCCCTTTCCTGTTTTAGCTCCCGAATTACTTGCCTTGCATAAAAATTTAAAACGTAAATTAGATCCAAAAAATATTTTTAATCCTGGGCGTTTATATCGAGATCTTTGATGAAAACTAATTTATTAGATAATATAAAAGAGACTCCAGAAGGGCAGTTAGCTAATGATATATTGCGTAGTTGCGTACATTGTGGTTTTTGTAATGCGACGTGTCCAACTTATCAATTACTCGGTGATGAAAATGAAGGTCCACGTGGGCGAATTTATTTGATTAAGCAGATGCTTGAAGGTGGAGAAGTCACTGAGTCAACCCGTTCTCATTTGGATCGTTGTTTAATCTGTCGAAATTGTGAAACTACCTGTCCATCAGGAGTGCAATACGCTAATTTATTAGAAATAGGAAAAAAATTTATTGACCAAAGGTTGGAGCGTCCTTTTAAAGAACGTTTTATACGTGATGGATTGCTCAATACGCTCCCGTATCGTCGTCGTTTTAAATTATTTTTAAAGGCTGGGCGTTTCTTTTTACCTTTGATAGACCCCAAATCACGCCGCAAGATTCCCGCTAAAGTGGCAAAAGGAAAATGGTCTAAAACGCAACATCGACGCCGTATGCTAATACTTGAGGGTTGTGTACAATCAAGCTTATCGCCTGATATTAATAGTGCAACTTCTCAAGTTTTGGATAAATTAGGGATTACTCTGGTTAATATTAAACAAGCAGGTTGCTGTGGTGCAGTGAGTTTACATTTGAATCAAGAGCAGGATGCGCTAGCCATGATGAGGCATAATATCAATCAGTGGTGGTCCGAGATAGAAGCAGGAGCAGAAGCAATTGTAACAACCGCTAGCGGTTGTGGCTTAATGGTAAAAGATTATGCTCGCTATCTGAAAGATGATGTGCAATACGCTGAAAAAGCGCGTCATATTTCCGCTTTATGTAAAGATATTGCAGAAGTTATTGTAGCTGAGGATTATACAAAGCTAGCGATAAAAACATCGAAAAAAATTAGTTGGCATTCTCCTTGTACCTTGCAGCATGGACAAAAAATAACAGATGTAGTTGAAAAAATACTATTAGATTGTGGTTACCAACTAAACCCTATTAAAGATGCACATTTATGCTGTGGTTCAGCAGGAACTTACTCTATTTTACAACCTAAATTATCCACACAGTTAGGTAATAATAAGATTATTAATCTTGAAAGGGATAATCCCGATTTAATTGTTACTGCTAATATTGGATGTCAAACCCATTTACAAGGGCGTACTAAAACCTCCGTAAAGCATTGGATACATTTATTATTGGAGTAATAAAATATGCAAGATATACAAAATATTAGCCGTGATATTGGTGAGAGCCTTGAAACACAAATTTTTAACTATATTCCCATTACCCAAGATTTAGCCACATCAGGACAACCAACACCTTTGCAAATAAAAGCGATTGCAGATGCAGGATATGCCTCTATCATCAATCTTGCCATGCATAATTCACCCAATGCACTTTTTGATGAGGGAGGGTTGGTGAGTGAAGCAGGGATGAATTATTTTCATATCCCCGTGCCTTTTGATGCACCAACAATGAAACACGTCAAGCTTTTTATAAACTTAATGGAAGCGTTAGAAGAAGGCTATCAAAGAGTCTGGGTACATTGCGCTTATAATTGGCGTGTGTCTGCATTTATGGCACATTATAAAATGACAAACCCAGATGAGATGTTAGTTCTAGAGCAATGGAAGCCAGATGCTACATGGTTAGCATTTTTTAAACTTGAAACCAGAGGATTTAAGCTACGGGTGTCTTAGTTTTACTTTAGCAGTATGTACAATAATATATTAGTTAGTATTTGCTTATAAACTTATAAAAAAAGATTAAAAATTAATCAAATTAACAAAGAAAATAGCACTGATAATATTTATTATTTGCCTAATAA
>WGBH01000289.1 GCA_015494435.1 Thiotrichaceae bacterium
CAGTAATAGTGCCCTCCTTCTCTTTTGTCACGCCTAAGGGCGGATACGCCTACCGGCGCAAATAACAGAAGGGGCTGGGGGATTAGCTAGAAAACGCCGGTTTTTATTACCCATCCGTCTTCCCGACTCATAATTCGTCGGGAAGCCACCTTCCCTGATCCAACAGGGAAGGACTCCATTAAAATAGTCTATCAATGTTGGTCATACCTGAGGGAACTTTCTTTTTATCTTTTCCATATTATCATAAAACTTTTGATTCTACCTCGCTGTTGAATGCATCGTTCATAATTTCTGAATTTATCAAAATGTCTCTTAATTTCAAAAACCGTTTTATTACCGCTTTCCAAAGCGTTAAACGGCGATAATAAAATAAAAGACTTCAGGGATTACTTGATTTTGCCAAATTAGTATTTATCATTGCTGTCCAAAACAAATTAAAAATTAATAATAGAGGTGTTTTAGACTATTTTTAATGAGTTATGCACTATTTGGATAGTATTTTCAGTTCAGCCCTATTCCTAACCCAACGCAGTCACAGCTTCCTCCCTTCCCTAATGCATTAGGGAAGGGGAATTAAAGAGGATGGGTCAACCCTTTTGCCGATTTTACTGTATTTGATAATCTATTCTGGATAAGTAAGCTTTTTAATACCCTAAATCCGATATTAAATGTGCAAAAAACCTCCTAAGTGATTAAATTACATTTAGTTGAAAAAACGAAAAAAACCACTCAGGAGGTGAAAATGAATAACACAATATTACCATTTATAATTGAGAAAACCAAAGAAAAATTAACAGACCGTGGAGCTTTAGCCCTTATTGACGAATTCATTACCGCAGTTGGCTTAAAAGAACAGATTGAGGAAACTTTCCCCAAACCTGGTTCCGGTCGCGGCATTGCAGGATTCAACTATATCCGCAGTCTACTTTTTCACTTCATAGACGGCGGTCGTTATCTCGAAGATATTTATAATCTAAAAAATGACAAGGGATTTTGTGAATTAATCCGTATGCCCCATATCCCCACACCGGACGCCGTAGGAGATTGGCTGCGACGCTGCGGCGAGAGAGGTTACGTAAAACACCTTACAAGAAGCGTAGATTTTTTGGTAAAGGCCTATTTAAAAAACAGTTCATGTAAAGACTATACATTTGATGTTGATGCAACGCATATAAAATCAGAGAAAGGGGATGCCGAGCTAAACTATAAAGGGTTTCACGGTTATCATCCCATGTTGGGATTTTTATCAGATAGAAGCGATGAGCCTGTTTGCAGTTACGTAAAATTCAGACAAGGCAACGCATCAGCTCAGACGGATATTTTAGAATCATTAAAGCACACAAGCTCGCTGCTGAGTAAGAAAAAAAGAATAAAATTTTTTCGTAGCGATAGCGCCGCATATCAAGCAGAAATAATAAACCATTGTCATGATGAAGGAATAAAATATACAATAACAGCCGATTTAGACGAGTCCGTACTTGAGTCAGTCAGCACGATTAAACCGGTAGCCTGGCGCGTACATTATGACCGTAAAGACGGATTTAGAACGAACCGCGAATATGCCGAGACCGTCCATACAATGCAAAAGAGCAATCATAGTTTTCGTCTTATAGTCATTAGGGAACTCATAGAACAACTGCCCTTATTTGAAGGTTTTGACAAATATAAATACCATTGCATCATTACTAATATTAGCCCGGAAGAGATGGATAGCCAATGTGTAATCTGGCATCATAACGGTCGCGGCAATGCTGAACGATTTATTGAAGATGTTAAATACGGCTTGAATTTACGCTATGTTCCCTGCGGTCAGTTTGAAGCCAACAATGCTTATTTTATAATAGGAATCATGGCTTATAACCTGATTAAACTGATGCAGATTTCAGTATTACCTGCCCGCTGGCGCAAGAGCGCTATTTCTACTATAAAACGCCGTTTGCTGAGATTGGTTGCCAAAGTAATAAACAAGAGCAGAGTCCCAAGATTAAAACTAAATAAGAGTTTAGAAGAGATAAAAGAATTCTTGTTAATAAGAGAAAAAATATTCGCCTTGTCCTTAGATTAATACCTGGAAAATATTGC
>WGBH01000290.1 GCA_015494435.1 Thiotrichaceae bacterium
AGCCTGCTAAAAAAATGAAAGCGGTAGAAACAGAGAAGACGGTTGAAGATTCCCCTAAGCCTGCTAAAAAAGTTAAAGCGGTAGAAACAGAGAAGACGGTTGAAGATTCCCCTAAGCCTGCTAAAAAGACTAAAGCGGTAAAAACAGAGAAAAAAATTGAAAACTCTCCTGAGCTTGTTAAAGAGAAAGAAACTAAAGCGGTATCAATAGAAGAAAAGGAAAAATCTTCTGAAAAAGATGTAGATAAAATGCTTAAAGAAGAGATAATGACAGACACTTTAAAAGCTGAAGAGAGGCAAAGTACAAATACCTCAGCGTAAATTATTGGAGATAAATAGATTGAAGATTAAGGTGTTATTTGTTTGCATGGGGAATATTTGTAGATCCCCTACCGCGCATGGTGTGTTTGAAAAATTGGTAAAGTCTAAAGGGTTGAGTCAGCAAATTTTTACTGATTCAGCAGGGACTCATGCCTATCATGTGGGGGAAGCTCCTGATTCGCGTTCTCAAGCCAAAGCGATGCAGTATGGGATTGATATTTCTCATCAACGTGCACAAAAAGTCAAAATAGAAGATTTTGAGTATTTTGATTATATTATTGCAATGGATGGTTCGAATTATTATGATTTAAAGCAATTGGCTCCGAGCCATTTACAGCAAAAAATCTACCGTTTTATGCAGTTTGCACCCGATTGGGATAATGAGGATGTTCCTGATCCTTATTATGGTGGAGGGGACGGTTTTGAAAATGTCTTTAAAATGGTAGAAGCGGCCTCTAAGGGTTTGTTAGCGCATATCTTGTCTACAGATTTAGAGTAAGGAACTTCCTAAATCAGTAGCCAGTTGTTGCAAACGTTCAGGTGTCCCAATATCGCGCCAATCACCCGCAAAATATTCACCTGAGACTTTGTTGTTATCCATTGTTGCACGCAGTAATGCGCCTATTGGCTGTTGTTTAGGAATTTTTCCTTGGTTTATTTTATCTCGTAAGGGAATAAATAAATCTGGTTGGTAATAACCAATGCCACTAAAAGTATATTTAGGTTCACCTTGTTGACTTAATTGCCCATTTTGCATAGCAAAATCACCCTTAGGATGATGTGGAGGGTTATTAACGAGAACAAGGTGAGCTAAATTATCTTGTTCTAATTTTATAGGAGAAGATAAATCATAGTCGCACCAAATATCCCCACTAATCACTAAAAAAGGCTGATTTCCTAAGAAATCAAGTGCTTTAACAATCCCTCCTGCTGTTTCTAATGCCCCTTCATTTTGTTCATCAGAATATTGAATAGTAAGCCCAAAAGCAGAACCATCGCCTAATGTGGCAGGGATTTGATCTCCTAACCATGCAATATTAATCACAATATCCGTAAAACCTGCTTGTTTTAGTTTTTCCAGATGCCAGACAATCAATGCTTTTCCTGCAACCTTTAATAATGGTTTTGGGGTATGGTTAGTTAGAGGACGCATACGGCTACCACGCCCTGCTGCCAAAATCATTGCTTTCATATTTTTTTTGCTATGTCTAGTTGTTGAAATAGGGTGATTAAAGCCTCTGTTTCAGGGTATCTTTTACCGATTTGCATTACATAATCGAGTGTTAGAGGTAAATCATTCAGATAATTTTCTTTGCCATCACGGTGATAAAGACGGGCGAAAATTCCTAATACTTTAATATGTCGTTGTAAGCCCATTAGGTCAAACCAACGGATAAAGGTAGCATCATCCACCGCATCCATGATACATGAATTAACTGCCTGATCACGATAAGCCAAGGCCCATTGTTCTACTTTATGGTTTGGCCATGCGATATAACAATCTCGTAATAGTGAAACAAGATCATAGGTAAGTGGCCCTAAAACAGCATCTTGATAATCAATAATGCCAGGGTTGTGTTGAGTGGTAAGCATAAGATTGCGTGAATGATAGTCACGATGAACAAACACTTGTGGTTGTTCTAAAACAGCTTTTGTTAATGCATCAAAGGTATTGCTAATAATTTGTTGCTGCTTTGTGGTTAGTGTTAGCTGTAAATGAGTGTTAAGAAACCAATCAGGCATTAATTGCATTTCTGTTTGTAGCAAGTCAGTATTATAAACAGCTAAATCAGTGCTATCTGCTTGTTGTATTTTAATTAAAGCATCAATCGCATCACTATAAAGAGTATCTGCACTTTTTGCGTTGAGTTGATCTAGATAAGGTGTTGATCCTAAATCAGATAAAACCAGAAAACCTTGTTCTAAAGATTGCTTAAAAATAGTAGGAACATGCACACTAGCATTTAATAAACGCTGTGTAATATCAATAAAAGGACGGCTATTTTCTTTTTCAGGGGGGGCATCCATTGCAATCATTGTCTTGCCTTGATGGTGAATGCGAAAGTAGCGACGAAAACTAGCATCCGCTGAGGCAACACTCAATGTCGCCTCCGGCCATGTTTCCTTAATCCAAGCGGTGAGTTGTTGTAAACGTAAATCTTGAGTCATATATTTTTATTGTTTCTATATAAAATAGAATCACTTTAGGTAATCGTAGCTTCAACGGACATTATTAAGCCTCAACTTTCCATTGTGGCAATATATTGGTGTAAAGCGGCTTTAAAGTCGTCTCCTAGCTCTGCATGTTTAGTTGCATATTCAAGATTTGCCATCATATAGCCTAGTTTAGAACCACAATCATGACTGCTTCCTGTCATGTGAAAGGCATTGACGGTTTCTTGTTTCATTAAAGAAGCAATCGCATCGGTCAGTTGAATTTCTCCGCCCGCACCACGTTCTGTCTTTTTTAGTAAATCCCAAATAGAGCTGGATAAAACATAACGCCCGACCACGGCTAAATTAGAAGGTGCATCGTCTCGATCAGGTTTTTCAACAACCTGCGTCATTGCAACCGATTTTCCTGCCTCAAGTTTGATACCATTAACATCTGCGACACCATAGCTACTCACTTTTTCCATAGGAACAGGTTCTACCATAATTTGGCTAGCACCTGTTTGTTCAAATAAACGCATCATTTCAGAAAGATTTTCTTTACTTAAATCACAACTGTATGCATCAATTAATACATCAGGCAGTAATACCACAAAAGGTTCATCGCCAACGGCGGGCAGGGCGCATAAAATAGCATGTCCTAATCCCTTTGCTTCGCCTTGGCGCACATGAATAAAAGTAACATCGGGTGAAATTGCGTGTAGCTCTTTGAGTAACGCTTCTTTATTGCCTCGAATTAAACTTTCAGCAAGTTCAAAATTAACATCAAAATGATTTTCGATAGCGCTTTTACTGGAGTGCGTCACTAAGACAATTTCTTTGATTCCCGCTGCAATACATTCATCGACAATGTATTGAATCATCGGTTTATCAACCACAGGTAACATTTCTTTTGGAATGGCTTTAGTAGCAGGTAACATGCGTGTACCAAAGCCAGCGACAGGGATAACGGCTTTACGAAGGGTAGATTTCATAATATTCTCTTTTTTATTTTTTTGCTAGGGATGTTGATTTTCTAGGGTACTGCTTTTTATCTATCACCAATTGAAAAATTAATTGAAATGTCAATTCCTATGGCAACCATTTCAGCCGATGTATTAGCAGATCTTAAACAACCCATTAGAAAGATACGCTTTAAACCAACAGCACATCGTGGCAAACCCAATCACAATAAAAAGAGACATAAAAAAAGAGCAAATAAGAAAACCCACAGAAAAAATTTAATGCTAAAGCACACCGATAAGCAGGAATTAATTTTCCCTGTTTATCCCATGACCTTAGTGTTTGTATACTTCGTCAGATTAGTTTTGCAAATTTTCCTATTGAATACATCATAATATTATATCATAATTTTATAGGAAATAGTAGATATATTGTAACAGTTAATTAACCCTTCTGCCCTTCGTTCTATCTCTATTACAGAGACTTCTTCACTACTATGGCGAGAGTTATTGGGAAGATCGTCCCACCCTGAAGCCATTTTTTAATGAGCTTATTCGTAGATGGATCTCCCACTACAGTTTAGATTTGACGAAGGTACTGTCATTGTAATTTTTTTAAATAAGATACGCCACCTAATTGTTTCATTTGTTTTAATATCCAACGTTGTCTTTTCTTTAGGCTTTTACTTGGATTGTGTATATCCGATTTAGCGGGAGTAGGTAATACTGCTGCTAAATAAGCGGCTTCTTCGCGGGTTAAATCTTTAGGTGCTTTGTGAAATAAGTGTTGACAAGAAGCTTTGACTCCAAAAGTGACATCTGCAAACTGTGCTACATTTAAATATACTTCCAAAATACGTTTTTTTGACCAAACCATTTCAAGTGATAGTGCAATAAAGGCCTCTAGCACTTTGCGTTTATAACTACGTCCATTCCATAAAAATAAATTTTTAGCCAATTGTTGCGTTAAAGTACTCGCTCCACGCATGCTACTCTTCCTATGGTAGGCATCAGAGATTACTTTACGCAATTCAATGGTGTCAATTCCCCAATGAGTTGGGAAACGCTGATCTTCTGCGGTCATTACAGCAAGTGCTATTTCTGGGGAAATATCTTCCCAATTAATCCACTCATAACGTGCAGGCTTGTAAATTTTGGGAGCATGAGCAGCTAACTGATTTTGATGCCAGATAAAGGATGAGGTTGGCAAAGGAAGCCATCGAAAGACAATAAGAAGGGCTAAATAGAAAATAATAATACTGATAAACAACCATTTAACTAGCTTAAAAAATTTAAATATCATCGCAGGAAGCAAACTTAATAATAGCCATTTAAAAACT
>WGBH01000291.1 GCA_015494435.1 Thiotrichaceae bacterium
GAGATATAGTAATATGGTACTCAATATAGATCATATTGGCATAGTTGTTAAATCACTCAATAAAGCGATAAATGATTGGAATAAGTTTTTTGGGTATACTCAATATACTCAAAAAGTTGAGAATACCCGTCAGAAGGTTTATGTAGTTTTTTTTAAAAAAGAAGGTTCTATTCCTATTAAATTGCTTCAACCAATTGATAAGTCATCGCCAGTTTACGAATTTGCTAAACGAGGTGGAGGCTTGCATCATATTTGTTTCATGTGCAATGATGTTCAACAGGAAGTAGAATGTTTGAAGCAACTGGGATGTCGCATTTTAATTAATACTGAACCAGGTGAGGCCTTTGAAAATGAAAATATTGCCTTTGTTTTTGCTAAGCATGGGTTAAACATAGAACTTATTGATACGAAGAAGCGAGCTAATATAATTCAGTAATAAAAATCGATCATTGATGTGTTTCCTGCCTGTTTACCATGTTTTTCTGCCTTGACAATAGAGATAAATTCAATGATCTACAATATGAAGTAATAAAAAAGAATGGCATAATTCAGTATATCTCAAAAGATGGGACATTATATGCTACAGAAGATCATTTGGTTTGGGAAAGTAGAGATAGAGGGCAAACCTGGGCAAATATATGCCGACTAGCGCCTAGTTCAAATATATTGATAGGGAAATTGAAAGATCGTTTTCTTCGTCATTCATTGGTTAGAAAATTAAGAAATAATATAGGTATAAATAATCTTGTTAAACTGAAATCAGGCACCATATTAATCCAGTATGATAAAATATATAGGTGGGAGCCCGGTAAAGATGGGTTTTACGCTCAACCAGCGTATAATCTAGTGGCTAATGGAATATCAGGCCCATTGAAAAGTGGGATGTGTCACGATCCAGCTACCGATTTTGTTTATTTCGGTGAATATAAAATAAAAAGGCCTAATGTTATCAGAATATTAAAAGGCTATAATGATGGCCGTGAATGGGATATTTGTTATGAATTCCCACATGGACAAATTCGCCATGTGCATGGAATATATTGTGATCCTTTCAGAAAGCGATTATGGATTTGCACTGGCGATAACGATTCCGAAAGCGGCCTTTATTATACGGATGATGATTTTCAAACAGTGAAATTGTTTGAAGGCGGAGATCAAAGTTGGCGCATGGTAAGCCTTCTGATCAGTCCTGAAAGGTTAATTTGGGGTACTGATGCAGGACAGGATGCTGAAGCGCATATAAAAAATTATATATATGTTTTAGATATGAATAGCGGCAAACGTGAAAAAGTGTGTTGTATTGATAAACCTGCCTATTACAGTGTCTTTTCAGAAGATGGCACCATGTTTATCGGCACTACATTTGAGCCCACAATAAAACGAAATGTCACACCTACTGCCGATATTTGGTTCTCAAAAGATGGATATAATTGGAACATATTGGGGTCGTTTCAATATAAATATGCAGGGCGTAAATATGGCACTAAGTATGCTACAATAATCTTGCCAACCAATTGTAAGCTGAAAGAAACTTTAATATTTTCTTTATTAAATACTGAAATCTATGATTTTGGCTTAGTAAAATATGAAATTCCAAATAAGTAACATTTTGAAACAGAATAAATATTATGATTTTCTAGTTTGGCTTATAGATCAGTATAGAAAAAGTAGATCATGTTCTTATAAACCTGAAGAATTTCGTTACTATGGGGAGGGAGTCTTTATTGGAGACGATGTCCACATTAATCGTCCGAATAGAGTAATAATAAAGGATTATGTTACCATTGCCAATGGTGTGGTGATAAATTCAAAAGGCGGCCTATATATTGGCAAGTACAGTGGCATCGGTCTCAAGTCCGTTATATGGACAAGTGAGCATCATTACAGAGGGGCGAAATCTATTCCTTTTGATTGCGGCGCAGATTTAAAACCCGTAGTTATTAGAGATTTTGTGTGGATCGGTAATCATGTAAAAATAACTCCTGGTACTGAAATAGGGGAAGGTGCTATCATAGGATTAGGGGCGGTGGTGGTCAAGGATGTGCCACCGTTAGCTATTGTGCTTGGAAATCCGGCAAGTATTGTAGGATACCGTGATAAAAAGCATTTTGAAAGATGTAAGGTAAGAGGTGCTTTTCAGTCAGTAAAAATCAAAAAATATGAAGAGAAACTTTTTCCAATGTATAAGAGACGTTTTAAATCTGAGATAGAAGAGCTAGGTCTGAAATAAGCGCAACAGGAACCAATGAATATCAAACTGAAATTTTCACTATCTTGGTGGCTTGAAAATATTAAATGGCTAATAGGCAAATTTATCGAAGAATTATCTTATTGCACGCGTTGGATCATAAGTTTGGTCCCAGGGTACTTAGGTCGTAAATTACGCCAATATTGCTGGGGTATAGGTAAAGTGGGCAAGAATGTCAATATAGATGAAGGTTGTTGGGTGTAACACCCCTCCAATCTCATTATAGGCAGCAATGTAGGTATAAATAAGGGCAGCAGGTTCAATGCAGCCGGGAAAATAGTGATAGGTGACAATGTATTAATAGGACCCAGCGTAATTATTTGGTCTCAGAACCATAAATTTTCGTCTCGTAATTTACCAATTTCAACCCAAGGCTATGATTATAAAAAAGTTGAAATAGGTGATGATGTGTGGATTGCTGCCCGTGCAACCATATTACCTGGAGTGAAAATAGGGCATGGCGCAATTATATGTGCTGGGGCTGTTGTGACAAAAGATGTAGAAGAGTATTCTATTGTAGCTGGTGTACCCGCTACTAAAAAGGCAGACCGACCTTTATGAGTTAATAATGGTTTGTATTTGAATAGAGATGAGTAAATTAGCATTTGACAGTAGCCTGCTGATAATTGGTAAATTTCTTTCGGGTATATGTAGTATAGCTGCCGGTGTGGTATTGGCACGTTGGCTTACTGTAGAGCAATATGGTACATATTCACAGTTAATTTTGATAGCATCTACTTTAACTTTATTTTCAACTTTATCATTACCTAAAAGTCTCTACTATTTCATACCACGCGCAGAAAATAGCAAAAAAAAACTGGTTGCGTTACAGATTTTGCTCTTTACGCTGATTACGTCATTCTGCTTTGCGTTGGTTCTTTTCCCAAGTGCCCCACTATTAGCTCATATTTTCCAAAACAAAATTATCGAACATTCGATATACTTTGTTGCTGTATATCTTTTTTGCCTTTCGATGAGCAGCATATTTGAACCACTTTTGATAACTTTAGGGCAAGCTAAACTTGTATCTACAGTGGAGAGTTTTACCGGTGTAGCCTTGTTTCTGGCTGTGATAATACCAATTTTCTTGGGATTAGATTATCGTAATATTCTTATTTTTATGAGTTTAGTTCTTGCTGTTAAGGTATTATTGACTTTTAGATCTACCTATAGACTTGAAGGACAGGTAAAACTTCAACATATCTTTAAAGGTATTAGCCCAAAAATAAAATATTCTCTTCCTTTGGCCATAGATTCAATGATAGGCGTTATTGGCAGAAGGATAGACCAAATTATTATATCGCTATATTTTTTGCCATCGCAGTATGCTGTATATGCTCGAGGTGCATTTGAGCTACCGTTAGTGTCGGTCATTCCTATGACAATTTTTAATTTAATGCTTCCCCAATTTACTAAAGATTTGATGGAAAATATGAAAGAAAGAGTTCATTGGAACTATGGGGATAAATCACGGCGAGTGGCTCTGTTATTCTTTCCTTTGACAGTATTAATGTGGATATTAGCCGAAGCATTTATTATTTTACTTTTTTCAGAAAAATATAGGGATAGTATCCCCATTTTTAGAGTATATTTGTTGCTTCTTCCTATGAGAATAAATATGTCTGGTACAATAGTGAAAGCTGCAGGTAAGACAACCTATTTTTTGTGGGGTAATTTATTATTATTAGGCAGCAATATAGCTTTAAGTTTAATTTTAATAAAATTATGTGGGATTATAGGTGCAGCATTAGCCACAGTTTTATCTGTTATACTATATGTTCTATATATAATGAATATAAATTGTAAGATATTAGGTGTTAAAATGAAAATTTTTTTGCCATGGCATGATTTAGCGATGATTATGGTTGTGTCTA
>WGBH01000292.1 GCA_015494435.1 Thiotrichaceae bacterium
AAAATATCATCTCCTCATATCTATTCTAAGGAGAGTCTCAAAAAGGATTAAGATCAATATCTTTTAATGCTTTAAAAATGGCTTTATTGGCAACAGGAAAGGAATAATTTTGCAGTGTGTTTTGATCAATCCAACGAATAATTTGTCCTTCCTTTCCATACGCCTCACCTTGCCAATCTTTGACTGTGTAAGCATCCAAGAAAACAGAAAGTTCTTTGTAATGATGGCGTATTTGCACTAATGTTTTTGCATTGAGGATTTCAATCCCCAGTTCTTCATCAAGTTCTCGTTTTAGAGCTTGTTGTGCCGATTCGCCTTGTTCTACTTTACCCCCTGGAAATTCCCATTTCCCCGCTTGATGTTTACCCTTTGCCCGTTGTGCAATGAGAATCTGATTATTTTTATTATAAATAACAGCAACAACGATATGTAACATCTTTTACCTTCTTGAATTTTAATTCCTTAGTTCTTTTTTAAAGTAAGAAAGCGGTACAAAATCAGCAACACAACGCATCACGGGTATCCATTCGGCGAGATGTTTTGCGGTAAAAAGTCGTCCTTCGTGTTCATTTTCAAACACGCCATCGTGCAATAATACTGTCCCATTTCGACCTGAGCACATTTGCTTCATCACATTATCAAGAATTTTCGTTCCGTGTTGATTTTTTTCATTCCAATCAAAACCTGACATTTCCCAGCCAATATGAATAAAACCATATTGCTTTAAGGCTTTCATCACCTGTGGTTGCTCTTTTTGATTAAACCAGCCATCCCCATAAGGAAGACGAAAAGGAGCAGGGTTGGTGGTAAAAAAAGGTTGTAAAATTTGTTTTGAACGCCTAATTGTTGCTTGCAACTTTGCGGGAGATAATTTGGAATGATGATAATGTTGATGACTATGTGATCCGATTAAATGCCCTTCACGTTTAATCCGTTTTAATGTTTGGCGACGTTGTTGACAAAGTTTTAATGATTCACAACTGGATTGATTGCCTCCTTTCTTGCATTGCTGTCGATAGGGTTGGCAATCCACTTTATTGGATAAGATAAAAAATGTCGCTGAAATATGTTCTCGTTTTAAAATATCCAAAATTTGGGGAGTAACGCTCCCTACACCGTCATCAAAACTTAGATGAAGCTTAAAACGCTTATTCGTAGGACAGTTGTATTTTGTTCGGTAATAATGACAATCCTGTGCAAAAGTGGATGAAATTAAAAACACACTGCTTAATAGGAAGACGGTTATAAGCCTAAAAAAAAATAAAAACATCTGAAAACCTTTTATTATTTTATGGAGTTGAAGGGGGCTGGTTTAAGGAATTAACTACGATATTCTGCATTAATCCTAACATATTCATGCGATAGATCAGATGTCCAAATACGTGCATGACTATTTCCTTTATTTAATGCCACTCGAATCGTAATTTCTTCTTTGTCCATTTCCATCTGACCTTGTTCTTCAGAATAACTTGCTAATGGTTCACCTGCTTCTAATAATTGCGTTTCTCCCAGCCAAAGAGAAATCTTATTTACTTCCAATGCGTCTACTTGACTACGCCCAATCGCCATGAGTAATCTTCCCCAATTAGGGTCACTGGCAAATAATGCGGTTTTCACTAACGGTGAACGTGCAATGGTATAGGCTATTTCACGCGCATAGGCTTTATCAGGTGCGGATTCAACGTCTATGGTAACAAATTTTGTTGCTCCTTCCGCATCACGAACAATAGCCTGTGCTAATTGCTGACAAACAGCATTAATGGCTTGTTGGAATATTTCACGGTTATTGCTAGTAATTTCTACATCTGCTTGAGCAGATGCGATTAATATTAACGAGTCATTAGTGGAGGTATCGGCATCAATGGTGATCGCATTGAAAGAATCTGCAACCGCTTCATTTAATATTTGTTGCAATAAACTGGCTTCAACTTTCGCATCACAGCCAATATAAGCTAGTAAAGTTGCCATATTAGGCTCTATCATACCTGAACCTTTTGCAATTCCTGTGATAGTAATCGTTTTGCCATTGATATTAATTTGTTGGCTCACACCTTTTGCGACGGTATCGGTGGTCATAATGCCTTTGGCGGCTAATAACCAATTATCTTCCTTTAATTGCTCCATTGCTTTAGGCAGATTAATAGCAAAGGGTTGAAGCGGTAATTGCTCACCAATAACACCTGTGGAAAAAGGCAATACCTCCTCTGTCTCTACTTGAGCAAGTTCTGCTAATATTGAACAGCTTTGTTTTGCTGTCTTCAGCCCCTTTTCTCCTGTCCCTGCATTCGCATTGCCTGCATTGATCAATAAATAACGAGGTGATTGATTGGTGTTTAAATGCGCTCGACACAGAGTAACAGGTGCCGCACAAAATTTATTCAAAGTAAATACCCCTGCGGTTGTTCCTCCTCTAGCAATTTTTATAAGAACTAAGTCATTACGACCTTGATAACGAATATTCGCTTCGACAGCAGACAGTGAAATACCTTTAACCAGTGGCAAGGATATGGGAGCTTGAAGATTAACGGGCATAAGAAAAAACCTCTATAGTTTGGAAGGAAAAAGAGGCATCCTTCATTTCCCAGTTAACATTTTAGTCGTTACCTTTACTCTAAAATATCACGTTATTGCGAGGAGCTTGATTAGCGTAGCGAATCAACGACGAAGCGATTTTTTAGCTTATAACTTAAAGAGATTGCTTCGTCG
>WGBH01000293.1 GCA_015494435.1 Thiotrichaceae bacterium
GAATTTAAATGATATTGTTGTTTTTTCGTGGGGCGTTTCGACAGCCTAGTTTGAGACTGTGAAAGTATTCTGGGGCAAAAGAAAATTTTTACAGTCTCTTTAGTTGAGGAGTGGTTTATAACCTATGCCGTTGGTCTGTGAGAGAAAAGCCATTTAATGGATTTAAAAAGTCTTTACCTAAAGCAATGACCTTAAAGCGTTCGCCCATTTCTGAGGGAAGGCTTAAAATACGAACTTGTTGCGCTAATTGATAGTGTTTTTCAGGTGTTTCCTCCAGAATTTGCATAAAAAAGGTTTCTAATTGATTAGCCGCTAAAAAGGCGGCTTGCGTGGTGAAACCTAAGACCTCAAAGCCTGCTTTATCAGCAGCATTTGCGACAGCGGTAAAGTCTACATTTGCGGTAATATCTTGTAATCCTGTATAAGAGAGAGGCGATTCATTGACATGATGCTGGTAATGACAAATGAGTGTGCCTTTATTTCTATCAGGATGATAATACTCACTAGCGCTATAGCCATAATCAATTAAAATCACGACCCCTTGGGTTAAACAGGCATCTAGTGCTTTAAACCAACCTTGTAGATTTAGATTTATTTCGGACGTGTAAGGCGTTTCCATTGTGCCAAGTTTTAAGGCAGTGACCGCATCCCATAGGGTTGATGATGCAGGATTTAATTGCTCCATAAGTTGTTTGTCTTGCCATATCACTTGATGCTCAAATAGCTTATCTTTGTACAGGGTAAAGACATCCACGGGCATTGCATCTAATACCTCATTACCAAGAATAACTCCGTTAAAGGTAGTTGGTAATTGCTTTAGCCAGATAATACGGTCTAATAAATGGGGGGCGAGTTGTTTGAACGTCTTTTTTTGTCGTTGTTTTAACTCAGGGCTTAAATCAAGAATATAATAATTTTGAGGAAGCACGTTTTGTTTCTCAAGTTCCAGCAAAAGCTGTACTGCCATTAGACCTGACCCCGCGCCTAATTCGATAATATCACCTTTGATTTCTGAGAGTATTTGTATGCATTGGCTTGCAAGGCATTGTGAGAAAAGCGGGGATATTTCGGGGGCTGTCATAAAATCCCCTGATTTACCTATTTTTCTACAACCTGCCACATAATAACCTAACCCCTGTTCATATAGTGCCATTTCCATATAGGTACGAAATGAAATAGCTCCATTATTTGCATTGATCACATCCCGTATTTTATATTGCAATTGTTGGCTGTGTTGGAGTGCATCCGTTGATGGTGTCGGTAGTTTTGTGCTGAATTTCATTTTTTAGCAAGATATCCAAGTAGTTTTAAGCCCAGCTTCCATAGTCTCACAATTGAAGCATTGAGGATTGAATTATGATTTATTCGCTTTTCTTTTATCGAGCACTAAATATAAGCATTCTATCATCCTGATATAAGATATGATTTTACCTAGGTAATATGCCACTTCCTTTACCTCTTTTTGGAAAAAGTGGTTCTGCTAAAATTATTTTATCACGATTAACTGGGACTCTTCATAAGTCTTTTTCAGGCATTCGTTGATCTTAGTCCGATAACTCTCTTAGATGCGATGGAGTTTATGACCTTGTTGGAACGAAACTTGAGGCTTATTTTGTAACGAGGCTGGAGAAAGAAGTAAAAGCTTCAGCTTTTCTAAGCGCCTAAGAGACTACGATGGGTAATAAATCTTGAATTCCTATCTGTATCCGAGTAAATATCCTTGTTACTATTCCTGTCTTTATCACTTAGAAGCGACGCTAACCGCATTCTTATGCAAATTCATCCATCACAAACGCTGACATCTCAACATATCGAGCAAATTCTTCCTTATTTTAAGCAATATGGCGATTCCTGTATGTCCTATTCAGGGTTACAGAAGGGAATGCAATATTTTTTTATAGAAGACATCGGTTATATTAGTTATTTATGCTATCGACATTTTCTTTTTGCCCCTAAAGGCAGAGTGATTGTGTTGGCTAATCCTGTTTGTGCTAAAGAAAACTTTGCTTATTTATTGCAACAGTTTTTTAAAGTGCATCCAAAAGCAATGTTTATTCAAATATCACGAGAGATTGCAGTTATTCTTGATCAACTGGGCTATCAAATTAATCAATTTGGTATTGAAACTGAAATAGCGATTCAAGATTATGATCTCAAAGGAAAAACAAAAAGTAGTTTAAGGCAGTGGCGTAATAAATGTCGGCGTGAGCAGGTGAAAATTGAAGAAATTGATCTTCATCAATGCAATCAAATCGAAGAAATAAAACTATTGTCAAAGACTTGGCTTAAAAGTAAAGGGGGACGGCAATTATCTTTTCTAAACCGTCCTTTTCTTTACCAGAACGAGACGGATACACGCTGTTTTGTTGCGAGACAGCAAAATAAACTCGTTGGAATTGCTGTTTTTGATCCACTTTACAGAGAGGGTAAAGTGTATGGTTATTATCATAATATTGATCAAATTACACAATCTGCGCCACACGGCGTAAGCCCTTCTCTTGTTTTAGACGCGATGGATGTTTTTCGTCGGGAAAAGGTAAAAATACTTTCGTTGGGTATGTCCCCTTTGTATCAGTTGGGTGCTGAGTTTAATTACAATAAACTTTCACGAAAAATATTACGTTTTTCGTATAAAAATATGAATTTTCTTTACCCCTTTAAAGGAAACATTGGTCATAAGAAGAAATTCTCTGGAGAGCAAAAGCGTGTTTATTTTTGTAGCACTCAAGGCAATAATTTATGGGAATTTTTTATATTAATGAAAGCCATTGGGATCTATTAGAGAAATTATAATAATGAATCATTTTAAACCCCCTTATCCTGCTCGTCCTAAAAAACAGTTTAATCCAATAAAAGCACTTTTTTACGCACATAAAAATCTACTTTCAATTTGGCCAGAATTTGCCTTTGAAAAAGATTTTATGCATTTTAAAGTATTGAAACAGAATATTTTTATTGCCAATTCACCTGAAACGGTGCGTAAGGTGATGATTGAAAATGGCATGAATTATTTGGATAAAACCACACAGCAAGTGAAAGCCTTAGAGCCATTGCTTGGAAATGGTTTATTTGTTAGCACAGGGGCAACGTGGAAAAAACACCGTCGTTTGTTATCAGGTTCTTTTGATGATAAACACATTAAAATGTACAGCAAGGTGATGATTTCTGCGATTAAAGATCTGGAAATAAAGTGGGATAAACTGGAGTCAGGTGCAAAAATATCCATGCAACCTGAAATGGCACAACTCGGTGCGGATATTATTGCGCGTGCTTTATTTGGTGAAAAATTAGGTTCTGAAAGTGCGGCAAAAGTTGTTGCAGCCTTTGCTGATTACCAAACCGTTGTACGGCAAATGGATATCCCTAAATTGATTGGAATGCGCTGGTTTCCGAATCTAAACGGTAAATTTGGTATTGGTAAAAATTCAGCACAAGTGATTCATGCGGTGGTGGATGACATTATGGAAAAGGCCACCTATAAAGAAAATAAAGAGACGCTAGTGGCACAGTTTATTCGTGCCAGTGAAACGCTGGATGAAAATGAGTCCATGACTCGCTTAGAGATTCGCAATGAAATCATTGTATTGTTTATGGCAGGGCATGAAACAACGGCGAATGTGCTGTCGTGGGTTTGGTATTTATTATCACAAGCCCCTGAGGTTGAGAAGAAATTACATCAAGAGCTAGCGCGTGAACTCGGCGGAAAAACTCCCACTTATGAAGATATAGAAAGGCTACCTTATACCCGCGCTATTCTTGATGAAACCATGCGTCTTTATCCACCTGTCCCTGTACTCGCTCGTCAAGCCAGTGAAGATGACACGATTAATGGACAACATATACCCGCACAATCCAATATGTTAATTGTACCGTGGTTATTACAACGCCATAAAAAATATTGGGATAAGCCTGATTATTTTATTCCCGAACGCTTTATGCCAGATGCGAAAAGCCCTGTAAAATTCACTTATATTCCATTTAGTGCAGGGCCGCGCGTTTGTCCTGGCAAAACCTTTGGCATTAAAGAATCCGTGCTTGTTTTTGCTATTTTAGCGCAACGTTTTAGAGTTGAAACAAGCGATGGCTATGCAGGTGGGATAGATTGCCGTCTAACGCTTCGCCCGAGTGATAATTTACCGATGAAATTGATTAAGCGTTTTTCATAATGCGTGCTTTATCTCGATTCCAATCTCGTTCTTTGGATGAGGCGCGTTTATCGTGCAATTTCTTACCTTTACCGACACCAATTTCAATCTTCACATGCTTGTTTTTCCAGTACAGACTCAGCGGTATAATGGCATTTCCTTTGCGATCAATAGATGCTTGCAGGCGTATTATTTCATAATCATGTAATAATAATTTGCGTTGGCGTGTGGGATTGGGCTTAATATGAGTCGAGGCAGAGAGCAGAGGGGAGATATGTGAGCCTATCAGCCATGCTTCCCCTTTATGGAAATTAATGTAACTGTCTTTTAATTGGACGCGACCCTCACGTAGGCTTTTAACTTCCCAGCCTTGTAGTACTAGTCCTGCTTCATGTGTATTTTCAATAAAATATTCATGACGGGCGACTTTATTGGTAGCAATTGTTTTACCACCGTGTCCTTTTTTCTTTCGTTTCTTAGCCATAGCTGTATTATAACCCTCGTTGTTATTTCTCTTATCCCCTAAAGGAATTAGTTATTTTATGTCCACTATTAATCGTAGCGCCTTAGTTCCCTATAGTTGTGAACAAATGTATCAATTAGTTGATGATATTGCGTCTTATAAGGATTTTTTGCCGTGGTGCGGTGCATCCGTAGAGAACAAACGTGAGCACTCAATGGTTGAGGCAACAGTAACTATTACTAAAGGCAGTATTAATAAGGCATTTTCTACGCGGAATAGTTTACAGGAAAATGAGCAGATTGAAATGCAATTACTAAATGGTCCTTTTAAAAAACTACATGGTTTTTGGTACTTTGAACCTCTGCGTGAAAATGCGAGTAAGATTTCATTAGAGTTAGAATTTGAATTTTCAAATCGTTTAGTGGGGTTAGCAATTGGGCCCATCTTTAACCAAATAGCAAATACAATGGTGGATGCCTTTGTGGAACGCGCGAAGTCAAAATATAAATAGGAAGATTTAGAACATGATAACAGTAGAAGTAGTTTATGCTTTGCCTAAAGAGCAGACATTGCTTTCATTTAATGCTGAAGAAGGTATTCGTGTCAAAGATGCCATTATTCAATCGGGTATATTAGAGCAGTATCCTGAGCTGGATCTTGAGAAGATGGATGTTGGTATTTTTGGTAAGCGAACAGCAATGAAAATCCCCTTAAGAGATAAAGATCGGGTTGAAATTTATCGTCCCTTATTAGCTGATCCTAAAGAGATTCGAAAACGACGCGCCGCAGAAGGTAAAAGGATGGGCAAAGGTGGTGGTGCAATGACTAAAAATAAAAAAAAGGATTAAATAATGCGAGGAATGGTGCCACTGGATCCTATTACAACAGTATCGCAAGCACGTTATGCCGTTGTCTTTGTACCACGGCGTAGTCGTAAGCGTTTTTCAGCAGGTTGTGTTGAAGTAAAAGCAAGCCGCGAAGAGGCATTGACGGCAGAAGATGTCGATAATAAACGCTATGCTGCAATTGTGATTGGTCCTTCTAAATCCTCTGAAGGACAGTATCTTTACTATTTATCCGAGTGGATTGGTAAGTTTTAGATGAGATTATCTGCAGAACAACTTCCTAATTTTCTCGCGCGTCAGGAAAATTTCAGACCCGTGTTCTTTTTATCAGGTGAAGAACCATTACAAATGATGGAAGCGGCGGATGTTATTCGTTCTAGTGCTTATCAGTTAGGCTATAAAGAACGAGAAATTTTACAAGTTGACTCTTCCTTTAATTGGAATAGTTTATTGCAATCTTCTTGTGCTTTATCACTTTTTAGTGAAAAAAAAATCCTTGATCTGCGTTTATCGAATGCAACCCCCGGTATCAAAGGAAGTAAAGTGTTACGTGACTATTTATCCAACCCCCCCCCTGATAAAGTATTACTGATTCAAACCGATAAACTGGATGCTCGCTCAAAAAATGCCGCATGGGTTAAGGCATTGGATGATGCAGGGGTGATGGTACAAGTTTGGAAGCTATCTCCTGCGCAGACTTTAGGGTGGATTACAAAACGACTACGACAGTATCACCTACAACCGACTCAGGATGCAGTGCGTTTTTTGAGCGAACGTATCGAGGGAAATTTATTAGCGGCAGCTCAAGAAATTACAAAGCTTCAGCTTTTATACGGTCAAGGAGAGATTGGTCTAGAACAGATACAAGCATCCGTTAGTGACAGCTCACGTTTTAGCATCTTTGATCTCTCAGATGCTGTGATGATAGGAAATGGACAAAAAATTCAGCATGTACTGCATCATCTACAACAAGAAAATGTTGCTATTCCCTTGGTGTTATGGACTTTATCCAATTTATCACGGCAACTTTACAATGCCTGTTTTCAGCTGCAACAAGGAATAAATGAAGCCACTATTGTGCGACAAATACCCTATCCACAACAAAAAAACTTTAAAATTGCGTTACAGCGTTTGAAATATAATAAGGATTGGCCCACTGTTTTAGCAAAAAATGCAGAAGTAGATCAATTATCAAAAGGTCTAACGGAAGAAGGTAATAAGGGAATGGGGAGAGTGTGGGCAGCATTGCTTGAGCTGGCACTTTTATTATCAGGTGTGCAGTTAATGTCCTTATAATCTCACCTATGTCGAGATAATTAATTCTGATTGTAATTTTTCTCGAATATGACCGAAAATAAAGGGAAATCCTTCTATACTACTCCATTATACCTTATTTAGCATTAAAAATGTTTGAATAGGCAACACTATTTGTGAATTCCAATACTATGACTCTGAACAATAATATCAATGACATTGCTCAATATATGCAACAAATTGGCATTAAGGCAAGAGCTGCTTCTAGTATCTTAGCAGCGGCAGAAACAGCCCTTAAAAACAAAGCCCTAAATACGATAGCGGATCTTTTAATTGAGAATAAAGAATGGCTGAAAGATGAAAATAATAAAGACTTAGATGCAGGTAAAGAAAAGGGGCTAACGAGCGCATTATTAGACCGTTTAGCATTAACTGATGTAGGTATTGATAATATGGCAGAAGGTTTGCGACAAATCGCCAGTTTACCTGATCCTATCGGTTCAATTGACAATTTAAGCTACCGTCCGTCGGGAATCCAAATTGGGCAAATGCGCGTCCCACTCGGTGTTATTGGGATCATTTATGAATCTCGTCCTAATGTGACAGTTGATGCGGCAGCGCTTTGTTTAAAATCTGGAAATTCTACTATACTCAGAGGAGGCTCGGAAGCAATACACTCTAATCATGCTATTTCGGAGTGTATACAAAAAGGTTTATTAAAAGTGGGATTGCCAACGGATAGCGTACAAGTCATAGAAACAACGGATCGAGTAGCAGTTGGAGAACTCTTACGCTTAAAAGATGCTGTCGATGTCATTATACCACGCGGTGGTAAAGGTTTGATTGAACGGGTAATGAAAGAATCATTGATTCCTGTGATCAAACATTTAGATGGTATCTGCCATGTCTATATTGATGATCAAGCTGATCTGGAAAAGGCAGTTAAGGTTGCTTATAACGCAAAAACACAGCGTTATGGAACCTGCAATACAATGGAAACCCTCTTAGTTGCCGAGCGCATAGCAGAAAAGATATTACCCATTCTAGCTGATAAATATATTGATAAAGGGGTGGAGTTGCGTGGTTGTGAAAAAACACGAGCCATTGTTAGCAATTGTAAATTAGCAACAGAAAGTGATTGGGGAGAAGAATATCTTGACGCTATTCTTTCGATCAAAATCGTCGATGGACTCGACCACGCTATTGAACATATTAATAAATACAGCTCACAACATACGGACAGTATTATCACTCAAGATTATAGCAAAGCACGGCGTTTTTTAAGAGAAGTGGATTCTAGTTCCGTGATGGTCAATGCCTCAACACGCTTTGCGGATGGATTTGAATATGGGCTAGGAGCAGAAATCGGTATTAGTACCGATAAATTACATGCACGTGGTCCGGTGGGATTAGAAGGCTTAACTTCAGTAAAGTACATAGTTTTTGGTGATGGACACATAAGACAATAAAGTGACTACCTAAAGCGATAAATAAAGATTTAAAACTTTGGCAATCAACTTATCAACGAATAACTTCTAAC
>WGBH01000294.1 GCA_015494435.1 Thiotrichaceae bacterium
GTGTTAGTGCTCGTCTATGTTGGCGCAGTCATGGTGCTATTTTTATTCGTTATTATGATGCTAGATATTAATATTGATCCCTTACGAGAAGGTTTTATACGCTATTTGCCCGTTGGTATTTTAATTGCAGTAATGGTGGCAGGAGAAATTATTTTAGTCTTAAGTTCTGATGTGTTTGTGATGGATATTCCCAAACCCGTTCCGTTAGATTACAGTAATACAAAGGCATTAGGAGAGCTACTTTATACCGAGTATGTTTACCCCTTTGAGTTAGCCGCTGTGATTTTGCTAGTAGCAATGGTTGCTGCCATCTCATTAGCAATGCGAAAGCGTAACGATGGGACTAAACATCAAATTCCTGTCGATCAAATTCGCACTAAAAGCACAGATCGTTTACATACTGTTAAAATGAAATCAGAGGAGAAACTGTAAAAATGATTCCATTATCACATTTTCTCATATTAGGTGGCTTACTCTTCTCAATCAGTATTGCTGGTATCTTTTTAAATCGTAAAAACATGATTGTTTTACTGATGTGTATCGAATTGATGCTTTTAGCAGTCAATATGAATTTTGTTGCCTTCTCGCATTATTTAGGGGATATGGCGGGACAAGTATTTGTGTTCTTTATTCTAACTGTCGCCGCTGCGGAAGCGGCAATTGGTTTGGCAATATTGGTTGTTTTATTTAGAAACCGTCGCACCATCAATGTGCAACAGCTCGATCAAATGAAGGGGTAAGGATCATGGAATTAGTCTATCTAGCCATTCCGCTATCTGCTTTGATTGGATCAATGGTTGCAGGTTTTCTCGGTGGTAAAATTGGTCGTAAGGCATCGCATAGAGCGACACTTACGGGTGTTGGAATTGCCTTTTTACTTTCTTTGTATGTATTTCAACACATTGCCCTAGGTGGCAACACCTATAATGGTTCTGTCTACACATGGATGGAGTTTGGAAAAATAAAATTTGAAGTCGGTTTTTTAATAGATAATCTTACTTCAATGATGATGGTCGTTGTCACTTTCGTTTCTCTAATGGTGCATATTTATACCATTGGTTATATGTCAGATGATGAACATAATTGGCCAAAAAATAGCAAAGCGGGTAATAATAGTTATCAGCGTTTCTTTAGCTATATTTCATTATTCACTTTCTCAATGCTAATGCTGGTTATGTCGAATAACTTTATGCAGTTATTCTTTGGTTGGGAGGCTGTTGGTTTAGTTTCGTACTTATTGATTGGTTTTTGGTCAACTCGTGATACCGCTATCTTTGCTAATATGAAAGCCTTTTTGGTTAATAGAGTAGGGGACTTTGGTTTTCTTTTAGGTATAGCAGCCATCTTCACTTATACAGGTTCGTTAGATTACGCTGAAGTCTTCGCTAAATTACCCGACATAAGCAATATCAGTGTCACCATTTTTTCTGAAAAGGAATGGTCATTAATAACCGTTATTGCTATTTTGTTATTTATTGGCGCAATGGGAAAGTCGGCTCAAGTTCCTTTGCATGTATGGCTACCTGATTCAATGGAAGGGCCTACGCCAATTTCTGCTCTAATCCATGCAGCCACGATGGTAACAGCAGGTATTTTTATGGTTTCAAGGATGTCACCTATCTTTGAATTATCCGATACTGCCTTGAATTTTATCTTAATTATCGGTGCAACTACTGCCTTCTTTATGGGGCTAATTGGCGTTGTACAAAATGATATAAAACGTGTGGTGGCTTATTCTACGCTGTCTCAATTAGGTTATATGACCGTTGCCTTAGGCGCATCCGCTTACAGTGCTGGCGTGTTTCATTTAATGACCCATGCTTTCTTTAAAGCGTTGTTATTTCTTGCGGCAGGATCGGTGATTATTGCAATGCACCATGAGCAAGATATTCGTAAAATGGGTGGCTTAAAGAAATATATGCCAATTACCTATTGGACATCACTGATTGGTTCTTTAGCATTGATTGGATTTCCCTTCTTTTCAGGCTTCTTCTCTAAAGATATGATCATAGAGGCTGTGCATGCCTCACACTTAGGAGCCGCAGGGTATGCCTATCTTATGGTATTGCTCGGTGTTTTTATAACAGCATTTTATAGTTTCAGACTGTTTTTCCTTGTGTTCCACGGTGAAGAGCGTATGGATGATCATACTAAAGCACACTTAAAAGAATCACCCAAAGTCGTTATTATTCCACTGATTGCATTGGCTGTTCCATCGGTATTAGCAGGTTATTTTGTTGATCCAATGGTAGTCGGTGACTTTTTTAAGGGGGTTATTAGCGTGGGTGATTCACATCATGCTATTGAAGAATTAACGGAAGAATATCACGGTATTTTGGGTCTTGTTGAACATGGAGTGATGGCTCTACCATTCTGGTTCGCAATGGCTGGTCTAGGTAGTGCTTGGTATATCTATATGAAAAACCAATCCATTGCAGAAATCGCCTATGACAAATTCCATTGGTTATATACTTTATTAGATAAAAAATATTTTGCAGATGAATTTAACCAGAAAATATTCGCAGGTGGCGCATTATTACTGGGTAAAGGATTATTTAAGGCTGCGGATCGCTTTGTGATTGATAGCATGATTGTTAATGGTTCAGCAAAATTAGTTGGCTGGTTCTCGAGTATTATACGCCATATTCAAACAGGTTATTTATACCACTATGCCTTTGCAATGATTATGGGTGTGTTGTTTATCATGAGTTGGTTAATTTTCGGGGTGAAGCATGTTTGATGGGTATTTGCTTAGCATATTGGTGTGGCTACCTATTATTGGTGGAATAGCTGTCCTATTTGCTTCAGAAAAAAGAGTAGTGCGTCCATTGGCATTGGTTGTCAGTGTGCTTACCTTTATGTTTAGTCTTCCTCTATGGACAGGATTTAATCCTGTTGGTTCTGCAATGCAATTTGTAGAATTAACCCCGTGGATTGAGAGCTATAAAATAAATTATCATTTGGCAGTCGATGGTATCTCGATGCCATTGATATTATTAAATACCTTTACCACTGTATTGATTGTGATTGCAGGTTGGGAGGTTATTCAGAAAAAACCAGGTCACTATATGGCGGCTTTCCTGATTATGGAAGGCATTATCAATGGTGTATTTGCGGCCCAAGATGCGATGTTATTTTATGTCTTCTTTGAAGCGATGTTAATTCCGATGTTTATAGTGATTGGTATTTGGGGGGGTGATAATCGTATTTACGCAACGATAAAGTTCTTCCTTTACACCTTCTTTGGCTCTGTTTTTATGCTGGTGAGTTTGCTTTATATGTATTCGCAAGGTGGTAGCTTTGCCATAGCTGATCTGCATGCATTAAAGCTGGAGATGACACCGCAAATTCTTATTTTCTTATCTTTTTTAATCGCCTTTGGTGTCAAAGTACCTATGTGGCCCGTGCATACTTGGTTGCCTGATGCACACGTACAAGCACCGACGGGTGGTTCAGTGATACTAGCTGCCATTATGTTGAAAATTGGTGGCTATGGTTTTCTGCGTTTTAGTTTGCCAATGGTGCCTGATGCGTCACAAGAATTAGCATGGCTAGTCATTTTTATGTCGCTTGTGGCTGTGGTCTATATTGGTTTTGTTGCTTTAGTACAGTCTGATATGAAAAAGTTGGTCGCTTATTCATCCATCGCACACATGGGCTTTGTCACCTTAGGATTCTTTATTTTCTATCCTATTGTTGCTCAGCATAGTGTTGATGATGTTAACTCAGCACTGGCTATACAAGGTGGCATGGTACAGATGGTCTCGCATGGCTTTATTTCAGGTGCAATGTTCCTCAGTATTGGGGTGTTATATGACCGTATGCACACACGCGAAATTGAAGCTTATGGCGGTGTAGTCAATAAAATGCCTATCTTTGGTGCTTTCTTTATCTTGTTTGCAATGGCAAATACAGGCTTACCAGGTACTTCAGGATTTGTCGGTGAGTTCATGGTGATATTAGCTAGTTTCAAAGCAAACTTCTGGATTGCCTTCCTTGCAGCTACGACCTTAATTGTTGGTGCAGCTTATACATTATGGCTCGTTAAACGTGTGATTCTAGGTGATATTGCCAATGATAATGTTGCCGCATTAAAAGATTTGAATCGTCGTGAATTCTTTATGATGGCAGTATTGGCCATTGCGGTGATTGCTTTAGGTCTGTGGCCCGATCCATTAACGCACGTTATGTCAGACTCAATTAGCCATCTTATTGAACAAGCAACCACCTCTAAATTGCTAACGCCATAGGTATAGAAATGTCAGGATATTTATTAGAAATTGCACCAGCCTATCCAGAAATATTTCTTCTGATAGCAACTTGTGTTGTATTACTCATTGATCTATTTATAAAAGATGATCAACGCATATTGACCTATATTCTTACGCAAATAAGCCTACTGATCACTGTATGGCTCGTTTTTACAGGTACTGATAATACAACGGTCACTGTCTTTAATGATATGTTTGTCGCTGATCCTATGGCGCGCGTATTGAAGATTTCAATGATCTTAATTACCGTTGCAGTATTTGCCTATTCACGACCCTATTTAAAAGATCGTAAGCTATTTAAAGGGGAATTATTCACGCTTGGCATGTTTGCACTCCTAGGTATGATGGTGATGGTCTCAGCTAAAACAATGCTCTTAACTTACTTGGGTTTAGAATTATTATCATTAAGCCTCTATGCAATGGTTGCTTTTCGACGTAACGATGGTGTTGCCTCAGAAGCTGCAATGAAGTATTTTGTATTAGGTGCTATCGCATCAGGTATGTTGCTTTATGGTATGTCGATTATCTATGGCCTAAGTGGTAGTCTTAATTTAGAGATAATGGCTACTAATCTAGCGGCTCAAGACTCCTTGATGGGAAATATTGGCTTATTACTCGGTCTTTCCTTTATATTAGTTGGTTTAGGCTTCAAATTAGGTGTTGTGCCATTCCACATGTGGATTCCTGATGTTTATCATGGCTCACCGACTGCAATTACTATGTTTTTAGGTGCAGCGCCCAAAATTGCGGTATTTGCAATGCTGATTCGTCTGTTGGTTGAAGGATTGGGTGATATGTCAGCTGGTTGGCAACAGATTCTAGTGTTACTTGCCGCTTTATCGCTCTTTATAGGTAATGTGATTGCGATTGCACAGACAAACCTAAAACGTATGTTGGCCTATTCAACCATTTCTCATATGGGATTTGTCGCAATGGGTATTCTTGCAGCTAATGAAACAGGCTATGCCGCTTCAATGTTTTATATTATTACCTATGCGATTATTTCCATGGGTGGCTTTGCGGTTATTATCTTCTTAAGTAGCAAAAAGTCTGAAGCTGATGATCTGTCTGATCTCAAAGGCTTAGGCACACGTCACCCTTGGATTGCCTTTATGATGTTATTGTTTTTATTCTCAATGGCAGGTATTCCGCCGACTGTGGGCTTTTACGCAAAACTTGCTGTTGTTGAAGCTGTTGTTGGCGCAGATTTAGCCTGGTTAGCTGTATTTGCGGTAGTGATGTCCGTTATTGGGGCTTATTATTATCTGCGAGCAATTAAAATCATGTATTTTGAGCAAAGTAATGAGGACATTGCACCTTCTTATGCTAGCTTAGAATTTGGAGCTTTATTAAGTCTTAATGGTCTTGCTGTGCTTGCTTTGGGTCTTTTACCTGGTGGTTTAATGGCTATTTGTCTTAATTCCATAAAAGCAATTCTTTAAACTCCCCAAAAGGCAAAAAATGGTTAATCTTTATAAAATTATAGCATCAATGAATAAAAAAAATTAATTACCAAGTATAATAT